>DASWIU010000052.1:0-4566 GCA_036397515.1 Desulfurivibrionaceae bacterium
CTGGTCATGACCAAGACCCGCACCACCCCTGTCAGCAACAGATAGTGGAGTGGCGCATAGGGCAGCAGGAGGCCGAACTGGTCGTACCCCGGCGCAACCTCTTCCGCCAGGCCATGCCCCTCTTTTTTGGCGGCCAGGACAATGGGCCGCTCCTGACTCGTCAAGGCCTGCTCTTCCATACCCTCCAGCCGACAGAGCCTCCGGGCCGCCGCCAGATCGGCAACCATGATTGCCAGCGGCTTGGCCTCCCTGCCCTTTCTCTGCCGCAAACGGCTTACCGCCTGGCTGTTGGCTGCGTCCACGGCCAGATGGAAACCGCCGACCCCCTTGACCGCCACGATCTCGCCTGCGGCCAGCCTACGGACCGCCTCGTTGAGGGCCTCATCCCGTTCGGCCACTTGGTGCCCGTCCGCGTCGAGCAAACTGAGCTGCGGCCCGCAGTCCGGGCAACAATTGGGCTGGGCGTGGAAACGACGGTTGGCGGGATCATCGTATTCCCGCCGGCAGGGTGCGCACATGGTAAAACCGCGCATGGTCGTATGGGGGCGGTCGTAGGGGATGCGCTGGACAATGGTATAACGGGGGCCGCAGTTGGTGCAGTTGATAAAGGGATAGCGGAAGCGGCGGTCGGCCGGGGCAAAGAACTCGGCCAGGCAGGCCTCGCACACGGCAACATCAGGGGAGATCAGGGTGGAGACCGGAGCGGAGGCCGTCGAATGGCGAAGGACAAATTCGCCCTCATGGCCTAGGGGGATGGGAACGGAAACGATCTCGTTGACCTGGGCCAAGGGGGGCGCTTCTTCCCACAGGGCAGCAAGAAAATCCTCAAGCTGCACAGCCTGCCCCTGAGCCTCGATGGCAACCCCCTCCGGGGTATTGGCCACAAAGCCGGTCAGTCCGCGCGCCAAGGCCAGCCGGTAGACAAAGGGCCGGAAGCCGACGCCCTGGACAATGCCGCTGACCGATATCTTCCAGCGCTCGCTTGGCATTAAATCCTTCCGCCCGAAAACCAGGAACAGCTCACGGGACATTGATAATCATTTATTCTCTAGCGATCACAGGGTGGTGCAGATGCGCGTGTCAATTGTCGGCAGAAGTGCCGACCAAGAGGCCTGCGAAGTGTGCTATTGCACATGAGCAGGCCGATGACAAAGCAGATGCGCCGCCCTGTGATCGCTAGAGTTGGCTACGCAGCCAGGCGAGCCAGCCAGGCATGCCCTCGCCGGTCCTGGCGGAGATCTCAAAAAATTCCAGATGGTGGTTCACCCGCAGGGCATATTCCCGGCAGCGGGCCACATCGAAATCCACATGGGGAAGCAGGTCGGTCTTGTTGATCAGGCAGAGGCTGGCCGCATCGAACATGGCCGGATACTTGAGGGGCTTATCCTCCCCTTCGGTGACGCTGATGATCACAACCTTGGCCGCCTCGCCCAGATCAAACATGGCCGGGCAGACCAGATTGCCGACATTTTCGATAAAAAGGAGGGAGTTCTTTGCCGGCTCCATCTGGTGCAGGGCCTGATGCACCATGTCGGCATCGAGATGGCAACCGGCGCCGGTGTTCACCTGCACCACGGGCACCCCGGTGGCGTCGATCCGCTCGGCATCAAGCATGGTCTGCTGATCCCCCTCGATGACCGCCATGGGGATCTCGCCCCGCAGCTCCCGGATGGTCCGCTCCAGGATCGTGGTCTTGCCCGAGCCGGGAGAACTGACCAGATTGAGGGCCACGATCCGCTTTTGCCTGAAGAACTCCCGGTTATGCGCGGCAATCTGGTCGTTTTTCCCCAGCACCGCCTCGCGCACCTCCACGAGCCGACCTTGGGGCGGATGGTGATGGTGGCCTGCCGCAGGAGGCCCGGACATGGCCTGCCCCACCCTCGTAATGGTTACGCTGTTCTCCGGCTGACTGCAGCCGCAGGAATCGCACATGGTTTCACCTATTCTGCGTCTTATTCGTCAATGGTGAAGGAGATAACCTTCAATTCCCGGCCCTGCACGGTCTCCACTGCATACCCGCCGCATTGCGGGCACTGGGCGAGGAGGGAATCCACACCAAACGAATGCCCGCATCCCAAGCAGTTTCCCAAGCCAGCCGGTTCACGGATCAAAAGCTCGGCCCCTTCCGCCAGGGTATTGCGGGCGGCCGCCTCAAAACAGAAGACCAGCGCCTCTGCCATCAGCCCGGAAAGGCTGCCGACCTCAAGCTCGATGGCCGTGACCTTTTCCGCTCCGGCGGCCCGCGCCTTTTCGGAAACAAGTTCAACAATGTTTATCGCCAGGGACATCTCATGCATGGGTTCATGATACACAAAGGCGCAGGCTTGTTCCAGACAAGAGCAGGCAACCACCCTTTTTTCCGGCTTTTCCCGGCAGGTTATTCCAGACAGACAAGATTTTCGGCTTATGCGGTTCTGCGGAATCGTTCACATCCCCACCAAGATTTAAGAACTGCCACCGAATACCCATCGCCGGTTGAGCTGCTCAATGCTGCCGGGAACAAAATCTCCCTATGAATCCGGCCAGAGATCGGGATCGGCCACCCCGATTTTCATGGCAAATTTCAGCATGGCCAGCGGCTCGCTCATCCCGATTTTTTTGCTGATGTTGGAACGGTGCTTTTCCACGGTTTTGGGGCTGAGGCACAAAAGTTCGGCTATGTTTTTGGTGGGATTGCCCTCGATGACCAGCCTGAATATCTGCTGCTCCCGGGCGGACAACAGATCGTACCTGCTCGACTCGACGGATTTTTGCTCTTCGTTGTTGAGGTAGCCGCGGATGAGGTCGGAATTCACCTCCCTGCTCAGGAAATATTTGCCCTGCGCCACCATCTCCACCGCCTCAAGAAGCTCGTTCCAGGGGGCGGTCTTCAAGACATAGCCATGGGCACCGGCAGCCAGTGCTTGATGCACATACATCTCCCGGGCAAACATCGACAGGATCACGATGGCCGTGGCAGGGGAATCATGCTTGACTAACGGGATGCATTCAATGCCGCTGACCATGGGCATGGCGATATCAAGAATCGCCACGTCCGGCTGCAACCGCCGTATTTCCTTGACCGCGGCCTCACCGTCCGCCGCCTCGCCAACCAGTTCCAGGCCGTTGCTTCTGGCAAGCATCTGCCGCAGCCCTTCCCGGACGACAGAATGATCATCCGCCACAAAAACCCCGATTTTCGCCATCCTTTCTCCTTGAAAAACCTGGCGCACCCAATGCTCCCGGCCACCCAACACCGCCTTGCCTGCCCTGACCGTGCCGCCTCAGGATAGAGGCAGAGTTTTCATACAATACTATTTGCCGGTCAGGATCAAGTTTTTTCCGAGACGGTGCACGGCAGAGATCAACCCGGCAGTAACGAAGACCGGCTCACCGGCTTGTCGAGCCCACCTCAAGCCCCATCAGGCCAAGCTCTTGCACCACGGCCGAAACCACTTGCTCTACCGCCGCGGTGACCGCGGGCGACATCTCCATGCCGGTGGACAAATCCAAGGGAACAATACCGAAGAGGGTGATGGAAGGGGGCAGGCAATCCTGCATGGCGGCAACGGCCAGAAGCTCGGAAAGCCCGATCTGGTGGGGAGAAATTTTCTGCCGAAAATAGGCGGGAGGATCAAGCAGTTTTTCAATGACCACCGATCCGGGAGGCTTGTCCGAAAGGATTGCATCCACAATAAACAGATGGGTTTTATCATCAAGATAGCCCAGAAGGTCGAGCCCCATGGTGCCGCCGTCGATCAGCTCCACCTGGGGAGGAAAAACATACTGCTGCTGGAGCTGCTCCACCGCCCGGACCCCGGCTCCTTCGTCGGTAAGCAGTACGTTCCCTACGCCAAGCACCAAAATATTAAGAGACATGCTCCTCCTTATAAAACAGGCCGCCCCGATCATCGGGGCGGCCTGTTTTCAATGGGTATTCCAAACAGCAATCTTTAGACAGTGGTCCTGACCGTAACGATTTCCCGGCTCTCGGGGTCGAGAAGATGGATGGCGCAGGCCAGGCACGGGTCAAAGGAATGGACCGTGCGCAAGACCTCCAGAGGTTTTTCCGGATCAGCCACCGGATTGCCGACCAGCGAGGCCTCGTAGGGCCCAGGAGCGTCTTTATTGTTTCTGGGACCGGCGTTCCAGGTGGAGGGGACCACGCACTGATAATTCTTGATCTTGCCGTCTTGAATCACAATCCAGTGGGACAATACCCCGCGCGGCGCCTCGTGGAAGCCCACCCCGCGCTGCTCGCCTTTCGGGAACACCGGCTGGTTGAAGGTCGTATAATCTCCCTTGCCGATATTGTCCATCAGGGATTGCCACTGGCCGAGCAGGGAATCGTGCAGCACGGCGCAACGCACCGCCCGTGCCGCATGCCGGCCGATGGTGGAGTGAAGAGCATCGATCCCGACCTTGGCCCCGGCCAGCTTGCTCACTGTTTGCAAAAGGCCGTCGGTGTATGTTTTGGTTGGGGCGTGCCCTGCCGCGTACATGCACAAGACGTTGGCCAGCGGCCCGACCTGGGCCGGTTTGCCGTTGAAGGTCGGGGACTTGACCCAGGAATATTTACCGTTGTCC
>DASWIU010000053.1:0-4973 GCA_036397515.1 Desulfurivibrionaceae bacterium
GACCCCAAATCAACCACCCGGATCGAGGATCTGATCGGCGAGCTGCGCACCAACTACACCATTGTCATCGTCACCCACAACATGCAGCAGGCTGCCCGGGTTTCCGACTACACCGCTTTTTTCTACGAAGGCCGCCTGATAGAATGCGATGCAACCCCGAAAATATTCACCAACCCTCGGCAGAAACAGACAGAAGATTACATAACCGGCCGCTTCGGATGAACAGGGAGTGCAATTATCCCGCTTGATGCCGCCAAAATTAAACGAAAATCAGGGGATGTAACTGTTCAGCAGTGCCACAGATGCGCGGAAGAGGCCTGCGAAGTGTGCTATTGCACATGAGTAGGACGATGACAAAGCAGATGTGGTGCTGCTGGACAGTTACAAGGGAGTAGAGATCATGCCCAAACACATGCAGCACGACATCGACAAGCTGAAGGCCAAGATCATCGCCATGGGCGAAGCCGTGGAAGACCGGGTCTACCAGGCCACGCTTTCCGTGATCAACCGCGATCCGAGCAAGGCAAACGCGGTGATCAAGGGGGATCGGGAGATCGACGACATGGAGGTGGAGATCGAGGAGGATTGCCTGAAGATTCTCGCCTTGTATCAGCCGGTGGCCATCGACCTGCGCTTTATCGTGGCGGCGCTAAAGATCAACAGCGATCTGGAGCGGATCGGGGATCTGGCGGTGAACATCGCCGAACGGGGGTTATTCCTCGCCGGGCAGGAAAAGTTTGAAATCCCCTTTGACCTGACCGCCATGGTCGCTCTGGCCGAAAAAATGGTCACCGAAAGCATCGACGCCCTGATCAACCATGACGTGCGGTTGGCCCACCATATTCGGGCGGCGGACGACACCATGGACGCCATGAACCGGGAGATGTACACCCAGCTCAAGGGGATGCTCACCACCGATACCGAGCATGTGAACAACCTCCTGCATGTCCTCTCCGTGGGGCGGCATCTGGAACGCATCGCCGACCATGCCACCAACATCGCCGAGGATGTGATCTATCTGGTCGATGCCCAGATCATCCGGCACACGCCGGAACTCTACGACGAATAAGGGCGCGGGGAGCGGCCCCGGGAACTTCTTTGGCGAGACCACCCTTACTCCGCTCCCTTGCGCACGATATAGCCGCAGAAATTGTACCATTTGAAAAAGATCTCGCATTCGCTGAAGCCGTTTTTCAAAACCAATTCCTCGTTCTCCTGTACCCGATACGGGATGAGGACATTCTCCAGCGCTTCGCGTTTCTGGCTGATCTCAAGCTTGCTGTACCCCTTTGCTTCCTTGAAGTCATAGTAATACTTCAGGAAAAAGCGGTTCAGCAGCGAATCCCGGCTCAGCACCTTCTCGATCAGAATCAGGCAGCCATCCCCATTGATCCCTTTGGCAATCCTCCGGATGAGCCTGTCCCGGTTCAGGGGCCGGACGAACTGCAGGGTGAGGTTCATGATCACCACCGAGGCGTTTTCCACCTCCACCTCCCGGTTGAGATCCATGCACGCCAGGGCGTAATCATGGCGCATGCCGTGCGCCTGCATTTTTTCCCGCGCCTTTTGCAGCATTTCCTCGGAAGAGTCGCAGCCCACCAGGCGCACCCCCTCGGGAAGATCCTGGTCAAGCTGGATCAAGGTTGTCCCGGTGGAACAGCCCAGGTCATAGACATTGGTGCCCGGCACGGCGAAATCCCTGGCCAGCTCGGACGTCATCCTTTGCACTTCGAGGTAAAAGGGGACGGAACGGACCAGCATGTCATCAAATACCGAGGCGGTTTTTGCGTCAAAGCTGAAATCGGCCACCGTACCCTGCGGGGTTGCGAAAATTTTATCCTTAGCCATGGGAATGCTCTTCTTCTGCCTCCGATGATATTCTTGAACCAGCCAGGCGAGGTCGCTCAAAAATAATGAAGCCCCCTCAGTGCTTTTGTAATATAGCCGCTCAGCAACAGCCTTGGAAGAGGAGAGAACGGATGCCTGCCACAAAAAAGAATATGTGCGGGCTGGTTGGGCGGTATGGTATAGTTCGCTGCCTTGTTTCTTCCCGGCCTCAAGCAGTTTCTGACCGGAACCTGCCGGGCTTGCCGTCGGCGAGATTTCTTTTCCCCCCACAATGGCCATGATCCCAACCGTGCTCCCATATCTCTCCCGGCTCAAAGTAGTGGTAAACCGCTATACCGTATTCCTGCTCTTTCTTCTCGGCTACACGGAGATTTTCCAGCAACACGGCGGCCTGCCTACATTACTGCCGGCCTGGCGCCTGGAAATCCCCCTGCTTCTCTATCTCTACTTTTTTCTCAATCAGCTCCTCCGCAAATCACGCCTGCAGCCGTTTGTGGCCGCGGCGCCGCTCCTGCTGTTTTACGGGGTGTTCGACGCCTATTACCTCATGTTCGGCAGGATGTTGCGGATCACCGAACTCAGCGAACTGCCGGAGATGCTGCAGGTGCTCCCCCCCCTGCCCCTTACCCTGATCGGGATACTGCTCGGCCTCCCTCTGCTGGCCTTTCTCGTGTCCCTCGAATTCCGTACCCGTCGGACCGCCATGGCCATGGCCGCGCTGCCTCTTTTGGCGCTGCTGCTGATGGTGGAGCTGACCCCGGATTTTTTCATGACCGCCTTCCAGAAGAGCCAGCAGGAGATCCTCCTTTATTCCGACACGGCCAGCGCCCGCAACAACGGGCGCCTGAGCATGATGCTGTACAATGAGGCCAGACGAAAAAGCTATCGTAAAAAAATTGCCGCGCATCAGCTGAACCCCGCCTCCCTGATTGATTTCGACAAGGTGATTGCCGGGCTCAAAGAGCAGCAGGGGAAAAGGAATATCCACCTGATTGTCCTTGAGAGCTTTCTGGACCCCGGGCTTTTGAAGAAAGCCTGTTTTTCCCGCAACCCGGCCCATCCCGCCTTCCGCAAACTGCTGGCCCAAAAAGGGGGCATCTCCATCTCCCCGGTATTTGCCGGGGGCACGGCCCAGGCCGAGTTCGAAATTCTCTGCGGGGCTCCGGCCCTGCGGGAGTTTTCCGGCATTGAGTTCGACGTATTCACCGGGGCCAAGACCCCCTGTCTCCCCAGGATTCTCGCCGAGGGCGGCTACGAGACCAACGCCACCAACGCCTACAAACCTGAGTTCTTCAACTCGACCAACGCCTATACCGGCATCGGCTTTGAAAAAAGGTACTACCCGCGGGAATTCGCCGCGGGCTACGATACCTATTTCTCCGCGGGCGACGTGACGGACGAGGATTATATGTTCGACGGGGTGCTTTTCTCCCAGAACCTGGAATTCATCACCCGGCGGATCAAGGAAAACCCGACCCTCCCCATCTTCAACTACATCATCGGCATGTACGGGCACATCCCACACGATCTCAACCCCGACAAACGGCCAATGGTTGTCAAGATGCTTGGAGATTTCAAGGACGAAGGGCTGGAGAAAGCCGTCAACCAGTACTACTACCGCACCGAGGCCATCGCCACCTTTGTCAAGGGGCTGATCGCGGCAGACCCGAAGTCGCTGATCATCATCGTGAGCGATCATCTGCCGAGCCTCTCGGGAAGCCAAACCTACCAAGAGCTCGACTATCTCGGCGGAACGGCGGAAGCCATCTTTCTCAACCGGATCTACATCATCGAAAACGGCCGCCCGGTGCGGCAGAACACCATCCATCATTATGACATTCCCCGCATCGTCCTCAACTACGCGACCAGGGGCAAGTACTGTCGGGAGCACGACTGCAACTTCGCGGCCCAAGACACCCCGCTTACAAAAAACGCCTCCCGGGACGACTACCTGGATATCATGTCCCAGGCCATGGATGCCGCCTCGGCCATCCGCGGAATCGGCGCAAAAACCCAGTGTGTGCAATGAAGCCGATACAGTCGCGAGCCAAAAACACATGCCAAGCTTAATGCATCCCTGGGGAATTTTCCTGCTGAGCGCCGGGCTGTCCCTGTTGCTGACCGGGCTAATCCGGCGTTACGCCTTGTCGCGGAACCTTATCGATGTTCCCAACAGTCGAAGCTCGCACCAGGTTCCCACTCCGCGCGGGGGTGGGCTGGCCATGGTGGTAACTTTTTTTGCAGGGCTGTTGTTTCTGTGGCTGATCGGCTCTTTGCCGACCCAGATATTGTTGGCCCTGTCCGGCGCCGGAGGTTTGGTTGCCTGGGTTGGCTTTTTGGATGACCGCGGCCATATCGCGCCGCAATGGCGACTGGCCGCCCATTTTCTCGGAGCGGTCTGGGGGCTTTTCTGGCTGGGGCAACTGCCGCCCCTCTCTGTCTTCGACCACCTGTTGTATCTCGGCTGGACCGGTTATTTGCTGGCCGCCCTGTATCTGGTCTGGCTGCTCAACCTGTACAATTTCATGGACGGCATCGACGGCATCGCCGGCATTGAGGCAATCACGGTCTGCCTGGGCGGGGGCCTTGTCTCTGTGCTCTCTGCCCCTGCCGGACAGGACTGGCGGATTCCGGCCTTGCTGCTGTCCGCGGTTGCCGGCTTTCTGTTCTGGAATTTTCCCCGGGCCAGGATCTTCATGGGAGACTCCGGCAGTGGGTTCCTGGGGCTGACCTTGGGGCTTCTCTCGATTCAGGCGGCGCAGATTACCCCGGAACTTTTCTGGTGCTGGCTTATTCTGCTCGGGGTTTTCATTGTTGACGCCACCACGACTTTGTGCCGCCGGGTGATCCGGGGAGAACCCTTTCATGAAGCCCATCGCAGCCACGCCTACCAGTATGCCTCCCGCCGTTTTGCCTCACACCGGCAGGTATCCATCGCGGTAGGGCTGATCAATCTTCTTTGGTTGCTGCCCATTGCTCTGCTGGTGGCACGGGGATCGCTTCCCGGCCTGGCCGGGCTGCTGATCGCCTACCCGCCGCTGGTATGGGGCGTGTTTTTCTACAAGGCTGGGGCAAAAGAGCAGCAGGAAATCTAAATGCCGCAATCACTGCGTGCCAATAAAAAA
>DASWIU010000054.1:0-6259 GCA_036397515.1 Desulfurivibrionaceae bacterium
CACCAAGCGGATCGCTGCCCACCAGCGGGCCATGGCCGCGCTGCTCAAGGATTTTTTCTATGTCAACGTGGTTATCGCCCGGCAGTTTGAGGCGCAAAGCGGCGAAACCCTGCGGGTGATCGAGCTGACCGGGGCCAAGGAGAACCTGGCCGTGGCCGACCACGTCTACCATTTTCTCAGCCACCGGCTGGAGTATCTCTGGCAGGAGTACCGGAAAAGCACGGGGGCAATCGGGCGGGAGAAGAATTCCTATCGGCTCGGGGTGCTGAACGGTTTTCGGGAAAAGCTTGCCCTTCAGGACCAAGAGGCCATGCGCGCCAGCGGCGACAATACGGAATCCAGCCTGGTCTGCGCCTCCGATCCGGGGCTGATCCGCTACTACCGGGCCCGCTATCCCCGCCTCCGCACGGTGCAGCATGCCGGACCCCAGGTGTATGCCGATACCTATCAGGCAGGGCAGCAGGAGGGCAAACAGCTCGTCATCCACAGGGGAGTCGGGGCTTCTGACGGCAACACCGGTTTGTTGCTGGCCGACGGCTGATTCCGATTCTATTTCAGAACGACATTATTTGGTAGGAGCGGCTTGAGCCGCGATGTCTCGCGGTTTCGCGGCTCAAGCCGCTCCTGCATTTCGCATAATTATTGTCGCTTTGGAATAGAACTTTCTCGATAGCGAAGCGCCAACCCTTTGAGGAAATTGCGGAGAAACTGGTCGCCGCATTCCTTGTAGTTTTTATGCCCGGCCTTGCGGAACAAGGCGGACAGCTCGGGTTTCGAGACCGGATTGCCGCTCTGTTGCAAAATGGCGAGCATGTCCTCTTCCTTGAGTTCCAGGGCGATGCGGAGTTTTTTCAGGATGGAGTTGTTGGTGAGCGGCCTGGCCGCCTGCGGAGGGTGAGCCGGCGTGCCTTCCTGCCTGCCGCGCTTGTGGATAATGAGGCCGCTCAAAAAGTCCTCCATCAGCGCATCCGGGCAGGGCACAAAGCCTTCTTCCTCTTCTTTTTTCAGGAGATTGAGGATCTTGTCCTGGGCAACGGTCTGCCCGGAGATGCTGAATATCCCGGCCATGGCGGCAGTGGAGAGAGCCAGGGCATACCGCACCCCGCGCAACACATCGTTGTTCGTCATTGTTTATCCTTCAGTAAGGCCCCGAGAGCGGCAAAGGGATTCGAGGTGGCGATAGCTTCCTGTTTCCCCCCAGGTTTCAGGGCGCCATAGGAGTCGGCAACGCTCTGGCGGTCGTGCTCGTTGTCGTGGCAGTAGATGCACAACAACTCCCAGTTGCTGCCGTCGGGCGGGTTGTTTTCGTGGTTGTGGTCCTTGTGGTGGACCGTGAGTTCGCTCAATTTCTTGCCGCTGAATTCGCGCCCGCACCTGCCGCAGATCCAGGGATAGATCTTGAGCGCTTTTTCTCGATAGGTCTGCGCCCGTTTCTCCTGCGCGCGCTGGGCTTCGGAGAGCATGTCGGATTTGGTCGGCGGGGTCATGGGGTGTCTGGTCCTGTGTTGGTAAAAAGGGCTTCTTGTTTCAATCCGCCTGGTTGGGGGTATTTCCTCGGTAAAGGCTCGTCTCAGACAGGCTCTGCGTGCAGCTTCAGGCCAGGTTATTTCCACCTACAGATCTTCAATCCGCGCCTTGAAGGCATCATATTCCGCCTTGATCGGTTTCCTGCCCAGCGCCGAGACCTTGGCGCAATAGGCGGCAATAAGGTGATCTTGCCGGCAGAGTTCTTCAATCTCCTTTTCCTGCTTTGGGGAAAGGGCCTTATGGTCATGGAGCTTCTCGGCGAAATAAAAAAACGCCAGGCCCGGCCCCACGAAGAGCACCAGGGCGGTGTTTTCCACGAGCTCTCCGTGGGGTGAGCCGACAAAAATCTGGAAAACGGCGAGCAGGATGCCGCAGAACACCAGGGCCAGGAGATAGGGGATGATGCGCAGATATTTTCTCTTGATCTCCAGGACATCGGCCGGTGGATCTTGGGTGATATTGATGTACATGTTTTCCTTGAATTTCAGGCTGGAATCGCTTGGTTAAGGTGATTATTCCGTCGCGAAAAGCATCAGAGTGCCGCTGGGGGGCCACCCACCAGAGAAAACAACAGCATCAGGACCGCGGTTTGGATGATCCAGCCGATGGCGCAAACTGCCACGGCCCGCCAGGTGGTGGTATAATCAAGGGCCTGCCGGACCGCGATCACCATGGACACCAGCATCCAGACGGAGGCCACGACAAAAACCATGGTGCCCAGGGCCGGGATGATCCCTAATATGCGAATCAGGCCGGGAGAACTGGAAAAGCCGGTGGTGCGCAGCAATTGGCCGAGATCGGCTTCGGTTTGCGGTTCCGCGAGGAATTTGGTGCCGATGAAGTAGGTGAGATAGGCCCAGATATACCAACCGCCAAGGGCGGCGAGGGTGCCGAGCAGGATCCCGCCAAGTCCCATGGTACCGATACTGCCCACCCCCGCGGCAAGGCTGGAAAGAACCACAACCCCCATGGCCTGCTGCATGGTGCTCTTGTCCGCCTCAACCTCTTCATAAAGATGGGTATCCAATTTTGCCGCGCGGATCATCCGGTTTGTAAAAATGTTCATGGCAACTCCTTTATTGTGTTAACTGTTCAGACGAAAATGATGGCGCTAAGCCCGCCGCCGTCTCCGTCTCCCACCCTTTCTATACCTATAAGTCAGACAGGGGCATTAAGGCAAGGCAATCCTTGACTCCCGGACCCCGGACAGGGTATTCACCGACATTCATTCGTGGATTTTTACCCTGTGGAGTCGTTGATGCCTGAAAAACACCATAACACCAAGCCGTTGTTCATAACGAACCTTGACTTGAAAATTTCATGAGCGGCATAAAGGGCTATAAATGAATACACTGAAAAGCACATTTTATTCATTAACAGCCCCTAAACTGCCCTGGGCGGAGGGGAGCCTGCCCCTGATGCTGGCCCCGATGCAGGGCCTTACCAACCGGGCTCTGCGCGCCCTGTTCATCGAGCGGGTCCGCCCGGATGTGGTCTTTACCGAGTTTGTCCGGGTCAAGGCCAGCGCCAAAAAAAACATCACCGAGAATGACCGGCAGGAGGTGGTCAGCACCCACGGCGGGGTGCCGCTGGTGGTGCAGCTCATCGGCACCGACACCGAGGCCCTGCTGGCCGCGGCCAACACCGTGCAGGAGCTGGGGGCGGAACACCTCAACATCAATCTCGGCTGCCCCTACGGACGGATGACCAGCCAGACCGCGGGCGGCGCCCTGTTGCGCGAGCCGCTGGCCCTGGCCCGGATGCTTGAGGCTTTGCGCCGGGAGATCCGGGGCAGTTTTTCCGTCAAGGTGCGTTCCGGCTTTGACGACCCGGACCAGATCTTTTCCCTGCTGACCATTTTTGCCGAGAGCGGCATCGATTTTCTCGTGGTCCACCCGCGCACCGTGAAGCAGCTCTACACCGGCCCGGCGGATCACAGGATCACCGGGGAGGTGGTCCGGCAAACCGTTTTGCCGGTCATCGCCAACGGGGATATCTTTACTGCGGCCATCGGCCACCGGGTTCTGGCCGAGACCGGGGCGGCCGGGCTGATGCTGGGCCGAGGGGCGATTGCCGATCCCCTGCTCTTTGAACGGCTGCGGGGCAGGTTCCCCAGTGAATCGACCCCGGCCGCCAAGGTTGCCGAGCTGCGCGATTATCTGCAGGAGCTGCTGGCCCGCTACCAGGTGATTTTTTGCGGCGAGCATCAGATCCTCTGCAAGATGAAAGAAGTGCTCTGCCATGTCCACGACCCCGAAGTGGCGCCTCTGGCGCGGCAGCTTAAACGGAGCAAAAGCCTGAGCCAGTTCGGGGAGCTGCTTATTTCGGATCCGGCGGACACGAATTCGTAATAACTCGGGGTTTGCTTCAAGCAGGTGCTTCGATAGGCTCAGCACGAGCGGAATATCAAGACGTTAAACAATGTCCGTTCGGCCTGAGCCCTTCGCCAAGCTCAGGAGAGCCCTGTCGAAGGGCTCTCTTCATGAGTCCATTACTACCTCATCATGAACAGGTTGTGGCGGGCCGCCTCCAGGATGGCGGCCACGGCCGGATGTTTGATGATCCGCTCCACCGAGATGGCGTAGTAGCGTTCCTTCACCGCTTGGGTCCGGCCAATCACCTGCACTTTGTGCTGGCGCAGCACCTCGGGTTCGATGACCGTGGGCGCCACAAAGACGCCGTCGCCTTCCTGGCCGAAGACATTGAGCAGGGCGCTGTCGTCGAACTCCCCGGCAATGGCCGGTCGGATGCCAAGGGTGGCAAACCACCGCTCCAAACCGCCCCTGAGCGCGGTCATCTCCATGGGCAGCAGCATGGGCGCCTCGTGGAGCGACTGGGGGAATTTCTCCCGCAGCCTTGCGGCCAGCTTCTCCACCGCAAAAAATGTGATGCCGCATTCGCCGAGCAGGTGGCTGTATGCCTTGACACTCAACCCCGCCCGCAACGGCGCATCGCTCAACACCACGTCCAGGCTGTGCATGGCCAGTTCGGCCAGCAGGGCATCCTCCTTGTCTTCCAGGCAGACCAGCTTTACCCGCTCCGGCAGCTGCAGGGCCGGTTCCAGCAGTCGGCGGACAATGAGCTTCGGCAGCACGTCCACCACCCCGGCCTTGAGGGACAAGGGGCCGGCCACCGGCCTGCCCCGGATGGTGTCCAGCATCTCCCTGCCCAGGGAGAAGATCTCGTCGGCATAGCGAAACACCAGCCGCCCCAGGTCGGTGGGCTCCAGGTTGCGGCCGGCCCGCCGGAAGAGCTTGCCGTCCAGGGTCTCTTCCAGCCGGCTCAGCTGGGCGCTGACCGTGGAGGGGGCGAGGCTGAGCCGGACGCTGGCCGCGGTCAGGCTGCCTTCGCGCATCACGGTCCAGAAGTAGAAAAGATGGTGGTAGTTGAGCCATTCCATGGGGAGTCTCCGGTTCGTTTATTTCGAACTATTGTAAGCATATTTTCTAATTGTTCAAACTATATTCCCGCGCTATCATTTTTGTTGATTCGGGGATTACAATATGGATATCGTCATTCCCGAATGCTTCAGTCGGGCATGACTCGTTTGATCGCCGGATCAATAGCATGGAACAAATCAGGTCGGCCGTAATATCGGGCCGAACCGCAGCCATACAGAGGAGAGGCCCATGGAAGATGTGAATTTGATCGCCAGGCACTGGCACCACCTGCCCATCGACGAGGTGACGGAGCTGCTGGAATCGGACCGGGAACAAGGGCTCGACCGGTTCGCCGTGGAGCACCGCCTTGCGGAGTTTGGTCCCAATACCATCACCGCCCAGAAAGGGCAGGGGCCGCTGATCCGGTTTCTGCTCCAGTTCCATCAGCCCCTGATTTATATCTTGATCGCCTCCGGGGTGATCACCGCTTTCTTGCAGGAGTGGGTGGATTCCGGGGTCATCTTCGGAGTGGTGCTGGTCAATGCCATTATCGGTTACCTTCAGGAGGCTAAAGCGGTCAATGCCCTGGCCGCCCTGGCCCGGACCATGACCACCGAGGCCACGGTCTTGCGGCAGGGGGAGAAGCGGCGGCTTCCGGCCACGGAACTGGTGGTCGGTGACATCGTTTTCCTGCAAAGCGGCGATAAGGTTCCCGCGGATCTGCGGCTTTTCCAGGTGCGCGACCTGCAGATCGCCGAAGCAGCCCTCACCGGAGAATCGGCGCCCGTGGCCAAGGACCATGGGCGCCATGGCCGCGACACAGTCCTGGCCGACCGGCGGAACATGGCCTATGCCTCGACCCTGGTCACCTACGGACAGGGCAGGGGCATGGTCACGGCCACCGGGGATGCAACCGAGGTGGGGCGCATCTCCCAGCTGATTTCGGCGGCCGAGGCGCTGGCCACCCCGCTTACCCGCAAGATCAGCGAGTTCAGCAATGTGCTGCTCTATGTGATCCTGGGTCTGGCCGGTTTGACCATTGTGGTCGGGTTGCTCCGGGGCCAGGCCTTTGTCGATATGTTCATGGCCGCGGTGGCCCTGGCCGTAGGCGCCATCCCCGAAGGTCTGCCCGCGGCGGTCACGATCACCCTGGCCATCGGCGTTTCGCGCATGGCCCAAAAACGGGCCATTATCCGCAAACTGCCCGCCGTGGAGACCCTGGGCAGCACCACGGTGATCTGCACCGATAAAACCGGCACCCTCACCGAAAACCAGATGACCGTGCAGGAGATCGTGGCCGGCGGCTTGTCGTACATGGTGGACGGTGCCGGTTATAATCCCAGGCTGGGCAG
>DASWIU010000055.1:0-8109 GCA_036397515.1 Desulfurivibrionaceae bacterium
GCAAGGCAAGCTCAGGGGCCAGCAACGAGAAAAAGGGGGCAAAGGCGTCGGGGGTGAAACCAAGCTCGCCCCCCGCACTACCCAGTGCTGTTTTCACCTGTGCAACCCTGCGGCTGTCCCAGAATTCCTGCCAGGCGGCTACGTTTTGGGCCCCCCGTTCCTTGCCCGGAAAGATCATCGACGGGACAAAGGCCGCGCTTAAGGTATTCTGCTGGATATCCTTTTCGATCCGGGCCAGGGCGCGATCATTGCCCTGCTGGATGGCGGCGATCGTCTCCTCTTTGTGCATCACAAAGATTCGATCCCCGATCTTCCCCCAGACCTCGGTGAACAGGGCGTCGGCCGCCTCCGTGGCCCGACTGACCGTGTTCATGCTGTTCAGGCTGACATGGACCTGCGGCCGTGCGAAAAAAATCAGGCCGCTGGCCAGCAGCACCGCGGCGAGGGCGCCCGGCCAGCCGGTACTGTAAAGGCGATTGACAAATCTTTGTAAGGGGAGAGCATGCTTTTTACCGGCAGGCATGACCGGGAAGATTTTCGGAAAGATCGTATGGACAAAGAGAAAGGAAAAGAGGACGCCCAGGGCGGAGAAGAGCCCCAGTTCGGTAAAGATCGGAAACCCGCTGCCGCTGAGCACCAGAAAGGCGGCCACGGTGGTGACCAGGGCCATGATTCCGACCACCCGCACTTCATGGGCGGCCTCTTTACCCGAGGATTCCTGGGGCCGGTCCAGAAAAAGCAGATAGGTGATGCCGTAATCCACGGTAATGGAAATGAGCGCCCCGCCAAAGCCGAGCACCATGATCGAGATGGAGGAGCGGAACAGGGAATAGACCAACAGGGCGGCGGCTGTGCCGGCAAGGGCAGGCAGCAGGGACATGAGCCCGAGCAGGGGCCGGGAAAAGGACAAAAAGAGCAGCAAGGCGATGCCCGCGGTTGAGAGCAGCAGGGCAAACTGCACATCGTGGCGGATCATCCGTTCATTATCCAGGGCCGCCCGGTAGGCCCCCACCGGGGTCAGGGTGACCTGCACCCCTTTGGCGGCAAGGTGTTCGGCAAGCTCCGGCGCGGTGCGCCCGAAAAAATCAGCAATGGCCAGGGCGGAGGCGGTATTGCTGCCCGCGGCCAGCGGCCTGGCCGTGACCAGGAGATGGCGGCCATCGCCGGAAAGCAGGTGCCCCTTGTAAAATTGCGCATTCAGGGAGGGGGCCAGCAGCGCCATCTTCGCCAGAATCAGGTCCTTCAGGCCCAGAGGGTCCATGCCGATGAACTCCGCCTGGCCAACCCCCTCCAGGCTGCCCAGGTCGCCATGGAGCTTGCGCAGCCGTTCCTTGATCCGCTCGGGTTCCAGCTGAGGGGCAATGGCGGCAAGCTCCTCGCGGGAAAAGAGCAGCGGCAGGTTTTGGGCCGCATGCACGGCAAGGCGCGGGATCAGCTCACCCATGGCATTGGTGCCAACCTGGGCAAAGAGCCCGCTCTCCTGCATTTTTTGTTCGAGAAAGACCCCGCCTTCCACCAGGGTATCCTGATCATCAGCGTTGATCGCAAGGTCCACCGCGATCTGATCGTGGATGGGATGGTGGTTGAAGATTTCCAGGGCATCGGCGATAACCCGCTCGCCGGCAGGCAGAGAACGGGCCAGGTCCGTGTCCAGCGCAAGGCGCGTCTTGCCGACCACGGCACAGCCGATGATCAGGAGAATTACAAGAAAGAGCAGGCGATAATTGATCATTTTTTTACCACAAGGTCCAGGCCAACGTACCCAGCCCCAGGAAAATCGTCAGGGGCAGGGCAAGAAAAAGCGGTTTATGGTTCTGATATCTCTCGTTCATCTTCTGGATAAACGGGAGTCCGCCCAACATCCGGCGCATTCTGTCGATGGCCACGGTTTGGTTGTCGCTTTCGGAAAGCCCCTGAAAGGCGCACATGGGGTAGGTGGCAAAAAGATCGCCACCGGTTTTCCGCAGCAGTCCGTCATAGGGGATCCCGCGCCACTGCTCCCGGACGATCCGCCGGGCAAAGGGAGCGTTGAGGGCATAGGCATGGGACAGGCAGCGGTAGTTGATGCGGACCAGGGATTTTATCCCGGTCCTGCGGCTGCCGCTGGTGATGCCGCCGAGAAACAGGCCGTCCCAGTTCTCAAGGCGGTCCAGGTGCAGGCAGGCCTCGGCAAGGGTGCGGGGGGCAAAGTCGCGGAAGAAGACATCGTCTTCAAAGATCAGGATATGGTGCGCTCCGGCCGCAAGCCCTTTATTGAGGCAGAGCAGGTGGGATTCAAAAATGCCTTGTTCCCTGTTTTCAGGGTGTCTGGCGACCAGGACAAACTCCACCCGCTCCCCCAGCCCCACCGCCGCGAACTGCTTTCGCACCTGTTCTTGCCGGTCAATACGATCGGCAACGGAGATGCAGTAGATTGCCTCAAAAAATTTCCAGGGGTCGGGCTGGTTCATGTTGTTGCTGCCATTGTCTATTTTGATTCCCATCGAATTTCGGCCAGTATTCCTGTGTTTTCCCCATGGTCACGCCGCCGAGTACCGGAGAGGCTGCCGAAAAAGGGCTTTGCACTATTTGAGGCGAAGCCGAGTTTGCAAAGCCCCGGCAGCATCGAGGAGTACCCCATGCGGGGCATAAACTCCGGGCATCCCGCCAACGGCGGGACAAGTGGCGGGGTGCCTTTTCTTTGGTTCGTTTCTTTGGGCAAGCAAAGAAATGAACAGTACCGGCGTTGCCGGAATACATATCGAAAGGATTATCGCGGCTGAAGCCGCTCCTACAAACAACCGATACATCCCGACCCGGTAGGAGCGGCTTCAGCCGCGATAACTAGCATCCGTTGTGACAAGACCAAAATGGAAGGAACAATGACCAAACTGAAACTAACCAGCACCGTCAAAGCCGCTGGTTGAGCCGCCAAATTGAGTCCGGGGGACCTGGACCAATTATTGTGCGGCCTTGACCTGCCCACCGATGCGAACCTGATCGCGGGCGCGGCAACGGGCGAGGATGCGGGGGTGTACCGTCTCAACGACGATACCGCCCTCATCCAGACGGTGGATTTTTTCACCCCCATTGTCGACGATCCCTACCAGTTCGGCCAGGTGGCCGCGGCCAATGCGCTTTCCGACGTCTACGCCATGGGCGGCAAACCGCTTTTGGCCATGAACCTGGTGGCCTTTCCCATCAAGGAGTTGGGTCGCTCCGTCCTGCAGGAGATTTTGCGCGGCGGGCTGGACAAGATCAAGGAGGCCGGGGCCTTGCTGGTGGGCGGCCACTCCATCGAAGACCCCGAGCTGAAATACGGCCTCTCCGTTACGGGGGTGGTCCATCCCAACCGGGTGGTCCTCAACTCCGGAGCCAGAGTGGGCGATCTCCTGCTCCTCACCAAGCCCCTGGGCACCGGGATTCTCTCCACCGCCCTCAAAGGCGGCGTGGCGGCAAAAGGCACCGAGGCCATGATCACCATGGTTATGGCCACCCTGAACCGGGAGGCGGCCCAGCTTATGCAGACCGTGGGGGCGCACGCCTGCACCGACATCACCGGCTTCGGGCTGGTGGGGCATCTCTACGAAATGGCCCTGGCCTCGGGCGTGGCTATCCGCATCGACTCGCGGGCCGTGCCGATTTTGCCCGAGACCCTGCACCATGCCTCCATGGGCATCATCCCGGAAGGCGCCTACAAAAACAAGGCCTTCTACGCCCCGCATCTGAAAAGTTCCCTGGAAGAGCTGGACCCCATGGAGATGGTTCTTCTCGATCCGCAAACCTCGGGCGGCCTGCTCATCGCCGCCTCCGCCGAGGGGATTCACTCCATTGCCGAGCGGCTGGGCAAGCGGGATTATCCCCTGGATTTCGGGATCATCGGCGAGGTGGTGGCAGGCAAACCCGGAACCATTGCAATCGTTTGAGAGACAAGGGATAGCATCGGTCATGCTCAAATTTTTTCTGGATCGAAGCCACAAGGAAAAAGAGGGGTGCGGGCCGGTGACGGACGAACTGATCCGGCTGGTGCTCGATTCCGGTTTTTCCAGCAGCACCGCGGCGTATGTCCTGACCTGGGCGCTTTTTCTCATGGTGGAGAAGGTTGCCCCGCCGGCTCTGCTGACCGGCTGGCTGCTCGGGATGACGGTCATCTGCGGCTTAAGGCTTGCGGCCACCCGCGGTTACCGGAAACAGGCCGGGGAGCATGAGCTGACCTCCTCCCCCTGGGTGAACGGTTATGTGAGCCTGGTTTTTCTCACCGGCCTTTTCTGGGGGCTGGCGGTATTCTTCTTTTTTCCGCCCGGCGCGATGCTGGAGCAGATGGGGCTGGTTTTTATTGCGGCCGGCCTCAGCGCCGGAGCCATCCCCATCCTTTCCCCCCTGCGGAAGCTCTACTACTGGTACATCTGTCTCTCGCTTCTTCCCTTGGTCTACAGGCTTTTCGAGCAGGGCGGCCCTTTATACCAGATCATGGGGGTCATCGGCCTTTTTTACATCCTGGTGATGATTAATTCCGCCACCCGGATGCAGGAATCCCTGGTTTCCGCCCTGGAGGCGCGGTTTGCCAACGATGCCCTGCTGGTAAACCTGAGGCAGGCCGGCGAGGAAAGCGAAGCCCTCAATCTGGAGCTGATCACCGAGAATGAGCGGCGCAAGGCCACGGAAGGCGAACTGGTCCAGGCGCGGGACGCCGCCGAGGCCGCGAGCCGGGCCAAGGATGAGTTTCTCGCCAACATGAGCCATGAGATCAGGACGCCCATGAACGGCATCCTCGGTACCCTGCAGCTCATGCAGGACACCAAGCTGGACGAGGCCCAGATCGACTATGTCAAGACCGCCTATTCCTCGGCCGAGGCCTTGCTGGGCATCCTGAACGATATCCTCGACTTTTCCAAGATCGCCGCCCACAAGCTGCTGCTGGAGGATATCCCCTTCAGCCTGCGGAAACTGGTGGAAGAGTTGGTGACCCTGCTCAACGGCCAGGCCCAGGCCCAAAATGTCGCCTTGGTCGCGGAGATCGATCCCCAGCTGCCGGAGCTGCTGCTCGGCGACCCGACCCGGATGCGGCAGGTGTTGCTCAATTTCATGACCAACGCCATCAAGTTCACCCATCAAGGCGAGGTGCGGGTCCGGGTGCGGTGCCTGTCCGCCTTTGCCTCCCGGGTGCTGTTGCGGCTTGAGGTCCGGGATACCGGCATCGGCATCGCGGAGGAAAAACAGAAAGACCTCTTCCAGAGTTTTACCCAGGCCGACGGCTCCACCACCCGAAAATACGGCGGCACCGGCCTGGGGCTGGCCATTGTCCGCCAGCTCGTCCTGATGATGGGCGGCAAGATCGGGGTGGAGAGCGAGCCGGGCCAGGGTTCGGTCTTCTGGTGCGAGCTGGATTTCCCCGTGGTTGCCACGGGTGCGCAGACCGAGGAGCAGAAAGAAAGCGCAGCGGCGGGCGCCCTGCACGGCCATGTTCTGCTGGTGGAGGACAACAGGGTCAATCAGATGGTGGCCAACAAGATGCTCACCGGCATGGGGCTGACCGTCGATCTTGCCGAGAACGGGGAAAAGGCTCTGGCCGCGCTGGCAGGGACCCGCTACGATCTGGTGCTCATGGATTGCCAGATGCCGGTGCTGGACGGCTACGAGGCAACGCGGGCCTTCCGCGGCCGGGAACCCCAAGGAGAAAAGCGGCTGCCGATTATCGCCATGACCGCCAACGCCATGGAAGGAGACCGGCAGAAATGCCTGGACGCGGGCATGGACGACTACCTGGCCAAGCCGGTGAAAAAAGAGTCGCTGCGCAAGCTTCTGGGACAATGGCTGGCCGCATCTGCGTAACTTGTTGTCATTATGTGTAAAATCGTGAAATAGCTTGAGTAGTTGCCCCAATCCGTGCTATATAACTGATTCGGTTCCGGTTTTTGTCTCGTTTCGGCAGAAGCCGGCACCCCCTGTGAGATTACCTGAAGATGTGTGAAGAGGGGCCGCGCACCGGTCCCTTAATTTTTTTTACACTTCTCCTGATGGGCCAATCGTTGGCCGGGGCGCTATCCGCCAATTCTGTGCGTTGGGTTTTTTGATAGCGGTTGTTATGTATGCACATGAGGGAGGATGGATCAATGAATATGTATATCGGCAATCTTGCTTTTGGGGTCACCGAAGAAGAGCTGAAAGAACTTTTTGCCGCGTTCGGCGAGGTCGCCAGCATCAGTCTGGTTAAGGACCGTTTTTCCGGACAGTCCAAGGGCTTTGGTTTTATCGAGATGCCCAATAACTCCGAGGCGGACAAGGCGATCAAGGCCCTGAACAAGACATCGCTCAAGGGGCGCGATCTCAAGGTCAACCAGGCTGAAGTGAAGAAAAAAGACAAGAAGCGTCGCCGTCCCAGTTATTGATCGGGATACGAAAACGCGGCAAGGCGAAGTATTGCAAAAGCAGGTTGGGCCAAGTGGACCAACCTGCTTTTTTTTGTGACCCAATGCCGGCAAGGCGCACGGGAGAAGGATGGATACCAGAATAGCAGCCCTGCTGGAGACGATGAAGAAGCTTGAACAAGAGCTTTTGCTGGAGATCGAAAAGAAGGAAGCGGAGTTCTACTATACGGTCATCGGCAAAAAGGTCCGCTTCGAAGCAGAGATCAAAAAACAGCACCGGCGACTGGTGTTGCACCTCCCGCGCTACTTGGTCGAGGCCTCCCTGCTCAATATCCTCACCGCGCCGCTGATCTGGCTTATCCTGATCCCGGCCCTGTTCCTGGATCTTACGGTCTCGATTTTCCAGGTCGTCTGCTTCCGGGTCTACGGCATCCCCAGGGTGAAGCGGCAGCGCTACATCGTCATCGACCACCAATCCCTGGCCTACCTGAATCTCATCGAGAAGCTCAACTGCCTCTACTGCGGCTATTTCAACGGGCTGATCGCCTATGTCCGGGAGGTGGCGGCCCGCACCGAGCAGTATTGGTGTCCGGTCAAGCATGCCCGGCGGCTGGCGGCCATGCACAGCCGCTACGGGAAATTTTTGGAGTACGGCGATGCCGAGGGCTACCGCCGCCAGCTGGAGGAGATTCGCCGTGATTTCAAAGACGTGGAGAACGAGGCGTAGCATGGGTCCGCTGCTCTGGGGGGGTATCTATTTGGCGGTGCTGGTCTGGTCCGGCATTGAGCCAAAAGACCTCTACACCTGGTTTCTGGAGGTGCTGCCCGCCCTGATCGCGGCCGGAGTGCTCCTGGCCACCCGCCGCCGTTTCCCCCTGACCCCCCTGGTCTATATTCTTATTTTGCTCCACAGCCTGATCCTGATGCAGGGCGGCCACTACACCTACGGCGAGGAGCCCTTTTTCAACTGGCTCAAGGAGGTGCTCGGTTGGCCGCGCAACAACTACGATAAGGTGGGCCATTTTGTCCAGGGCTTTATCCCGGCCATGGTGGCCCGGGAGATCCTGCTTCGCAAGGCAGTGGTCAGCGGCCGCGGCTGGCTGAGTTTTCTGGTGACCTGCGTTTGCCTGGCGATCAGCGCCTTCTACGAGCTGCTGGAATGGTGGGTGGCGCTGCTTTCCGGCTCGGGGGCCGACGCCTTTCTCGCCACCCAGGGCTATGTCTGGGACACCCAGTCGGATATGGGTCTTGCCCTGGCGGGCGCTATTTTGGCCTTGGTTCTGCTGGGAAAAGTGCATGACCGGCAGCTGGCGGCGTTGCGGTGATTGAACCGGGAGGTTTCGTTGACGTCAGGGAGTGATTCTGCTTGATGCAGGCTTGTTTGTTCATTTCTTTGCTTGCCCAAAGAAACGAACCAAAGAAAGGGCACCCCGCCACTTGTCCCGCTTAAGGCGGGATGCCCTGTGCTCCTCAAAGCTGCCGGGATGTTGCAAACTCGCTGCGCTCAAACAGTGCAACCTCCCTTTTCGGCAGCTTTTCCGGTGCTCGGCTGCGTGATCATGGGGAAAATTCGGAGCGGCTTGCGCCGCGAACCCCCCAGAAATCGCGGCTAAAGCCGCTCCTACCACAAGACTGTCTTTTTAAAATCGAATTTGCGTAACGGTTCAGCACCCCAGCTGCTGAACCGTTACGCAATCAGAAAGAAATCTTGCTCCACTCCCGGCCTTGCGCCTCGGCCACCAGCCGGTTGGTGAGTGCGCCC
>DASWIU010000056.1:0-9881 GCA_036397515.1 Desulfurivibrionaceae bacterium
GACCAAGCGCGGCGACATGGGTGCCAACACCGTGGCTCCCACCGATGCCCAGGACGTGCATATGTCTCCGACCCGCGGGAATCTCTCCTGCGCTGATTGTCATGCGGTAAGCGGCCATAAGATTTCCGGCCGCGGCATCGATCTGCGCGCGACCGAAGCTCCGGATCCGAAGTGTACCGATTGTCACGGCTCCGCGCCGCACAGCAGTTCCACCACCGTCGGCACCAAGATGAACCGGCATGCCGCAGGCCAGGTAGCCTGTCAGACCTGCCACATCAAGACCTTCGGCAAGGGCGGCGCCACCGAGATGTCCCGCGATTGGGGCGCCCCGACCTGGAATGCGGCCTTCTGCAACGGCCAGGGCGGGTATGTCGGCCACGAGGTCAAGCTCTCCAACGTGACCCCGGAGTACCGCTTCTTTGACGGCACCTCCTACGTGTACAACGTCGGCGAAACCATCAGCCCCAATGCCGACGGCACCGTCACCATGGCCAGGGCCAACGGCAAGATCTTCGACGGCAAGTCCAAGATCGTGCCCATCAAGAACCACACCACGACCAAGATCGCGTTGCTTGCCGATGGCCGGATTGTTCCGCCTGCGATCATGTGGATGTTCATGACCGGCGACTTCAACCAGGCCATACAGAAAGGCATGGAGGACCAGGGCATGACCGGCAGCTACACCTATGTGAACGGTAATGCCGAGATGCTCGTCACCCACGGAGTGGAGCCGAAAAGCATGGCCCCGAGCTGCGCCACCTGTCATGATTATTCGGGAGAAACCCCGGACGGCAGCAAGATGGTTCCCTTTGGCAAACTGGGTTATCATACCTGGCCCGCCAAGGTCAAGAACTGTACCCTCTGCCATTCGGCGAAGACTCTTTCTTGGGAGAGCATGCACAGGAAACATGCCAGCGAGATGGGTAAGGACTGTAAAAGTTGCCATACCACCGAGCCCACCGGCTGGATCGAGCCGCCCACCAAGTACGGTCTTTGTAACAACTGCCATTCCGGTAGAACTTACAGCAGTGCGCGGGATCTTCATGAGGAGCATGCCGAGGCCGAGCATGGCGATACGAATACCACCTGTACGGACTGTCATACTTTTTAAGGCGGTAAACGCAGTACGCAGTAACCGTCGCTGAAAAGTGAGGGGGGAGTTCCCGGTTGCCGGGGCTTCCCCTTTTTTTTATTTCGGTTGGGAATGTCGCGAAGGTTGCGTGGTTCGGCAGGGTTCTTCTGCGCGAATCCGAATGGCTCACCACAAACAGCGAGATTTGCTGTCCTGGTTGCGACTCATATGGCAGGTGTGTCGCCCCGAATCTGTCGAAGGATGTGGGGTAAACTATTTGACTAATTGTGGGGTAGAGCGGGTCAGGATGGTTGGCGGGAGGAATCCGTGAAACAAAAAAAAGCCCCGGCTTTTCAGCCGGGGCTTCTGTCTTGCGTTGCAGTGGTGAGGAACTAAAAGGGCCGCATCACCCAGACGCCGCAGGGGCAAGTGTCGCAGCAGAAGCCGCAGGCGATGCACTTGTCCGGGTCCACGATATAGCGGTAGCATTTGTCCTCCAGCTTTTCCCTGGAGATGGCCTGGGTCGGACAGATGGTCTCGCAGAGGCGGCAGTCGCGGCAGGTGCCGCAGCTCATGCAGCGTTCCGCCTCCGCAACCTCGTCGGAGCCGGGGCACGGCGCCGGGGCATAGTGAGCCGCGGTCAGGCTGGCCTGGGGGATGAGCTGCTGGCCGAAGTCATGCCACTCCTCCCCCTTGAACCCGGCCAGAATGGCGTCCGCGGTCTTCTTGCCCGCGCCCAGGGCGTTGGTGGCCAGGCCCGGCCGCTCCACATCGCCCACCGCCGAGACCTTCGGGTCGCTGGTCCGTCCGGCTGCGTCGCACTTGATCCAGCCCGCGCCGCCCACGGTGACGACCTCGACCGTATCAGGGAGAAATTTCAGGGCCGGGACATCGCCGATGGAGATGATCACGGTCTGGGCCGGGATGAGCTGGCCTGCCGCGTCGATGAGCCCCTCAGGGGTGACCTCCTTGGTCTGGACCGGCCATTGGAAGGTGGCGCCCAAGGCCTCGGCCGCTGCTTTTTCCTTGCCGAATGCCAGGGGCTTCTGGATATCGACCAAAGTGACCTGCTGGGCTCCCAGACGGTACGCCTCGCAGGCCACGTCGCAGCCCACGTTGCCCGCGCCGATGATCACCACCTGCTTGCCGACCTTAAGCGGCTTGGCGCTTTTCGCGCTCTTCAGGAAGTCCAGGGCCGGGATGACCCGCTCATGGCCGGGAAAGGGAATGGTTCGCGGCTGGTGAGTGCCCACGGCCACGATGACATGGTCGTATTTTTTCTTCAGCTCGGCGAATTTCTCCTTGGTCATGGCCACGCCGAAGGTGGCCTTGATGTTGGGCATGGCGAGGAAGCGCTGGATCTCCGCGTCCCAGATCGCTCGGGGCAAGCGCTCCCAGGGGATGACTTGAGCCAGCTTGCCGCCGAGCTGCTGGTCGCGCTCGAAGATGTGCGCCTCGACCCCGGCCTTGGCCAGCTGCCAGGCCGCATTCATGCCGGCGGGACCGCCACCGATGATGGCGACCTTTTTGCCCAGCGATTTTGCGGGCTTGGGCAGTTTGGCGTCGCGGGCCGCGCGGCCCAGCATCTGCACGTCGATCTTTTCGTCCACCATCTGCCGGGACCAGTTCTGCATGCAGAGGTTCGGGCAGACGTGGCCGCAGACCGAGGCGGGCATGGGGGTGTAGTCCAGGAGCAGCTTGTAGGCCTCATCGCCCTTGCCTTCGCGGATCAGCCGCAGCCGGTCGATGGTGGGGATGTGGACCGGGCAGTAATAGGCGCAGGGCGCGGCCTTGTCGCGGTTGGCCCAGAAGGGCTGGCGCCGCCTGAGATCCCCGGTCTCGATCATGCCGATGAGGCTGCGGTCCAGCCCCGGGGCCAGATCGCGGATGGGGTCGCCGCCGCCGAAGCCCGGGTTCCAGATCTTTTGCTTGAACTCGGCCATGGGCATGGGGCCGGAGAACATCAGGGCCCGATCCTGGGGCGGGATGGAGATCAGCATCATCCATTCCTTGCGGACGGAGAGCTTCTTGAGCAGCCGGGTGCGGCCGATTTTTTTCAGGTAGGCGGGCATCCGCTCCATGAGCCACTGCCACTGGGCGTCGTCGGGCAGCACCGCCTTGACGCTCTTCGGATCGTAGGAGCCGTCGTTTTTGCCCCGGTAGAAGAGCCAGCCGCCGACCATGCCGACGCAGGGGCGGTAGCCCAGGACGTTCTTGGGGTTCTTCGGTTCGATGCCGCAGATCACCCCGATGCCGCCGCAGTTGAACTCGGCAAAGGTGTCGCCCACCGAGCCCAGCACCCAGAGTTCCGGGCGCTGGTGTTCGGGGTTCCATTTGGTCATGGTCAGGCCGCGGGCGCCGATGGAGCCGCCGATATAGACCTTGCCCTCGGCCATGGCGTTGCAGACCCCGTTGGTGGCGTCGCCCCTGACGGTGATCTCCGCGCCGATATTGAGATATCCCACGTCATCGGAGGCAGGCCCGTCGCAGACGATGGTGGTGCCGGGCATGCCCATGCAGCCCAACCGCTGGCCGCAGGGGCCGCTGACCTCGATCTCCACCTTCTTGCCACCGTTTTTCAGACGGCCGCCCACATTGTGCTGGCCATAGGTTTCCAATTTGAGCCGGTTGGATTTAACAAAGGCCTTTTGCACCAGCTCCTCGAAATTCTTGGAGCTGATCCGCTGGCCATTGGCATCAAGCCCTTTTACGACAATTGCTTTACTCACAGGGTGCTCCTTTCTTTAGGGGCCGTTACGAAATAACTATCGTTGTTAATAGCCGCTAAACGGCGATGCTACAGAGGTTATTTCGTTACGGCCCCTTATGCCGTTCTCGGCATCTCAATATTTTATAGTAATTTTTAAACGACGGCTAACAGACGTATCTGATATTTAAACGTTCGGCTACATCCTTGTCATCGATGCCCAAGGCGTCGGACATGCCGATGGGCAGGCTCTGGGAGCGGCCCAGGGGCGCCATGATCTTCTTCATCTCGGTGCGGATGGACATGAAGGCATCCACCACGCGCTGGGCCACCTGATCCGGGTCGAGACGGCGGTAGATCTTGGGGTTCTGGCTGGTGATGCCCTTGGGGCAGATGCCGAGGTTGCAGACATTGCAACGATTCGATTCCGTGCCGAGGCAGCCGGCCGCGGTCTGCATGATGTACTTGCCCATGTGGACCCCGGAGGCGCCCAGCATGATCAGGGCCATGCCGTTTTGGGTGACGTTGCCGTTCTTGCCCACCCCGCCCGCGGCGAAGATGGGGATCTCGTTCTGCTTGCCCTGGGCGCAGAGGTCGAGGTAGCACTCGCGGACATTGGCGGCGATGGGGTGGCCGGTGGCGTCCATGCTGATGTTGTAGGCCGCGCCGGTGCCGCCGTCGATGCCGTCGATCAGCAGGGCGCCGGCATAGGGGTTGCGCACCAGATTGTTCAACACGGACTTGGCCGAGGTGGAGCCGGAGATCTTGGGATAGACCGGGACCCGGAAGTTCCAGGCCATGGACATGGTCTGGATCATCTTCATCACCGACTCCTCAATGGAGTACAGGGTCTGGTGCACGGGCGGCGAGGGCAGATCCACGCCCTCGGGTACTCCGCGCAGCCGGGCTATGAGCTTGCTGACCTTGAACCACATCAGCAGGCCGCCGTCGCCGGGCTTGGCGCCCTGGCCGTATTTGATCTCGATGGCCGCCGGATCGCACTGCATCTCGGGGATGGCCCGGATGATCTCGTCCCAGCCGAAATAGCCGGACGCGATCTGGAGGACGATGTATTTGAGAAAGGGGCTGCGCAGCACCCAGGGCGGGCAGCCGCCCTCGCCGGTGGCCATGACCACGGGAATGCCCAGGACCTCGTTGCAATAGGCCACGCCCTGCAGCAAACCCAGCCACATGTTGGGCGAAAGCGCGCCAAAGGACATGGAGCCGATGACAAAGGGGAAGATCTCCCGCACCGGCGGAATCCATTCCCCGGCCAGCTTGCGGCGGACATATTCCTCCGGCGGCAGCACCCGGCCGAGCAGGGTGTTTAAGGAAAACTCGTGGCGGCCCGCGTCGAGAGCCGGATCGGTAAGCATGGAGATCCGGTCGAAGATGAGCCGGTCAAGCAGGCTCGCGCCCGGCACATTGCGGCGGCCGCCGCGTTTGGCCGGTTCGCCCAGCTGGTTGTTGACGAAACGGAAGCGGTCGCGGATGTCGTTTTGGATCGGGTGGATGGCCTCGTTGGGGCAGACCATGGCGCAGGTGCCGCAGCCGATGCAGCGCTTGCCGATCTCGGTGGACTGGCGGATGCCGACGAAGGTCTTGTACGAGCTGCCCCGTTCCGCGGCGGAAAGCACCATCTGCGGCATGCGCTTGCGCATGTACTTCAGATTCAGGGTGCCCACCGGACAGACCGCGGCGCAGCGGCCGCACAGGGTGCAGCGGTCTTCGCTGTGCTGGATGATCCAGGGCAGATCGTTGGGGGTCAGGCTGCTTGGGGTATTGACAATTGATCGAACTGAGACCATATCTGCAACTCCTGTCTGTCTGGAGGAATAATAACGGTGTGTTCCCGCATGGGCTGGAAATCCTTGGAGCGATCCCGGTCGGGGATCATGGCGTCAACCCCGCACATCTCCGAGGCAATGGCCCACTCGCCGGGTTTGCCGCCAACCGTGGCGGGGCGCATCTTCTTGGCATCCATGACCAGCATGGAGGTTTCGTCGGGCAGGGTGCCGATCACCGCGTTGGGGCCGTCGATGATCAAGCGGCGGCAGGCATCCCGCAGGCCGCGGAGGAAATCGCCCTGGGGGTGCTTGGCCAGCTCTTCGTTCTTGAGCGGGGTGATCACATGCTTGTAGGCCGAAAGCGGCAGCATGAGCTGCTTGGTCACATAGTGGAGGATATGGGCGAAGACCTCGGAATCGGACTGGTAGCCGATGTAGCCGGGATAGGCCCGGCCGGTGAGCCAGTCTTTGATGGGGATAAAGGCGGTATTCTCGCCATTGGTCATGGTGGCGACCCCCTGGATGAAGAAGGGGTGGCAGGCATAGAGGTTGATGCCGTAATTGGTGTTCTGGCGGCCCTGGGCCATGCAGATCCGGCTGGTGATCCGGCCGGAGTCCAGGCCCAGCGCAATGCCGAGATCCAGGGGCCAGCCCACTTCCTTGATCATGGCCACGTCGGGCCACAAAGAGAAAGCGGTGAGGTCGTTGCCATGCGCCTCGCCGTCGGCGCGCAGCCCAAGGCGGGTCAGCATCAGCTCGTGTTCGACCTGCCGGGCGGCAAGCTTGCTCCAGGCCGCGGGCTTTTTGTACACCCGGAGGATGTACTTGTGCCGGTCCTGGGCCTCGATCATGTTTTTCTTCACCTCGAATTCGTGATCGTACTTGAGGGTGAAGCCCGCCTTATCCATTATATGGTCGAGACGGGCCAGCGCCTCTTCGGTGTGGGCGATGCCCGAGAGGATCGGGTCCGCGGCATTGTATTTGTAATCCGCGAACGTAAGCCCCCTGAGCAGCAGGCCGAGGCCGCTGCCGTCATACCCTTCCTGCATGGCTTCCATGGCCTGCAGAACCGTGAAGGGAGAGAAAGGCTCACTTGCGGTTTTCATGGCTAACCGACACATGTGTCACTCCTTTTGATGCTATAAATTGGCTTCATAATAAGCGAAGGCCCAGCCGGCGTTCTTGCTTACTTGAAAAAAATATGCGCCTGGGAATCAGGGTTAAAACTAATGATTATAGCGAGAAATTTCAACCCTACAAGGCGAATTTAGCGACTCACTGCATTACACCACAATAAATGGATTGTCAAGGGGGGAAACCGGGTCTTGCGCAGCCGTGGGGCTGGGAAATTTTTCGGCGCCGGGAGGTTTTTTGCGGCGGATTTGGCCGGCCCGATTGTTTCGTGCCGGGAAATACCCTTCCTGTGCCCGACAAGGGAAAAAGACCCATTTCCCCTTGACAAAAGAAGATAAACCGAATAATCAAAATCTCCCCAAAGAGGCGGGCCGCGGAACATTTTCTGTGGTGGTTTTTTGTAAAAGCTCTTTTAATTCATTAAGTTGCGCGGGACCTCCGTGGAGGCGCGAATTCATTTTCAAGAAGGGAACATGACATCGTTATTGACCTTCCCCAAAGGCGGGGTGCATCCGCCGGAAGCAAAAAATCCGACCTCCGGCCTGGCCATCGAGGTGATGCCGGTTCCCGACGAACTGGAGATTATTCTTGGCCAGCATATCGGCGCGCCCTGCACCCCCACGGTATCGGTTAAGGATGTGGTTCGGGAAGGCCAGGTCATCGGCGAGGTGACCAAGGGGCTGGGAGTACCGTTGCATGCCCCTGTTTCCGGGACCATCAAGGGTTTCGGCATGTCCGGCCATCCCATGCGGGTCAGCGCTCCCTCCATCACCATCCAGACCGACCATGAGGCCCCGGCCGCGGAGTATGCCCCCTGCGCATGGGAAGGATTGAGCCGCGAAGAGCTGCTGGCCAAGGTGCATGGCGCCGGGGTCGTCGGCATCGGCGGCGCGGGCTTTCCCTCCCATGTCAAGCTCAACCCGCCGCCGGACAATCCGGTGGACACCCTGATTTTAAACGGCGCCGAATGCGAGCCCTACATCACCGCGGATCATCGCCAGATGCTGGAGTACAGCCGGGAGATCGTCGAGGGCGCCAAGGTCATTTTAAAGATCCTCGGCATCCGGCAGTGCCACATCGGCATCGAGAGCAACAAGCCCGATGCCATTGCCGCCATGACCTCCGCTGCGGCCGCCGGTTCCACCAGCGAATACACCATCACCGTCCAGCCCCTTCAGGTGAAGTACCCGCAAGGGTCGGAAAAACAGTTGATCCAATCCATCACCGGCCGCAAGGTTCCGGGTTTTGCCCTGCCCTCCGCAGTCGGGGTGGTGGTCCATAACGTGAGCACGACCAGGGCTATATATGATGCCGTGGTTCTCGGCAAGCCCCTGTACGAGAAGGTGATGACCATCTCCGGCAAGGGGATCACGCGGCCGGCCAACCTGCTGGTCAAGGTGGGCACCAAGGTGAGCGACATCGTCGAGTACCTGGGCGGGGTTACGCCTGATCTGGCCAAGGTCGTCATGGGCGGGCCGATGATGGGCTTTGCCGTTTCCAGCCTGGACATCCCGGTGACCAAGACCACCTCCTCGGTGCTGTTTCTTGCCGAGGAGGAGATCGACACCACCCCCCATTCCCAGTGCATCCGCTGCGGCTGGTGCCTGGAGGCCTGCCCCATGGGTCTTGAGCCCAAGGAGGTCGGCTTGTATGTTGAGGCGGGCCGCGCGCAGGATACCGGGCAGTTCGGGGTGTTCGAGTGCTTTGAATGCGGTTGCTGCGCCTATGTCTGCCCGGCAAAACGGCCCTTGGTCCAGTTTGTCCGGCTGGCCAAGATGAAGGCCAAGCGATAAAAAAGAGGAACGCAAAGGCGCAGAGGCGCAGGTGAAGGTGACGGGAATAATAAAACGAGGGTATCTCGGTTAAGGTTGCCGTTACGGTCTCACTGACTACTTTTAAGTTGTGTAATGTTTTTTATTTGCGCCTCTGCGTCTTTGCGTTAAGCAGTTTATTTCTGCAAAGAGCGGAAGGTTTTAGAACGAAGGAGAACGGCCATTAACGAGCACGCTTCCGAGAACCAGTCCCCCGTTACTTCACATCTGTGGAAGGTTTCCGTTTCCCCCCATGTGAAGAGCGGCGAGTCGGTCGAGAAAATCATGTGGACCGTGGTGGCCTGCCTGGTGCCGCCCCTGGTTCTTTCCGTCTTTATCTTCGGCATCCAGACCCTGCTCATCACCGCGGTCAGTGTCCTGAGCTGCGTGGCGGTGGAGGCCGCAACCCAAAAGGCCCTGGGCCGCAAAATCACCATCAGCGACGGCAGTGCGGTGATCACCGGCATGCTCATCGCCTTTGTCATCCCCCCTGGGGTGTCGTCGCTGCTCCCGGTGCTGGGCGCGGTCATGGCCATTGCCATCGGCAAGCATCTGCTGGGCGGGATCGGCTACAACATCTTCAACCCGGCCCTGCTGGCCCGGGCCTTTCTCTTGGCCACCTTTCCGGTGGCCATGACCTCGGCCTGGCTGCCGCCGCTCTCCGATCTGGCGATCTTTTCCTATCTCGGCACCCCCATCGACGCCATTGCCACCGCCACCCCGCTGGCAGTGCTCAAGACCCAGGGGCTCGGCGCCTTTACCGAGCAGTTCGGCGCCGGAGCCAACCTCTACACCAATTTCTTCCTCGGCTGGCGGCCCGGTTCCATCGGCGAGACCTCGGGGTTGTTCATCCTGTTGGGCGGGCTCTATCTGCTCTATCGCGGCTACATCACCTGGCATATCCCGGTTACGGTCATCACCACCATCGCCCTGCTTTCCTGGGGTTTCGGCGGCGAGACCTTTTTCAGCGGCGATCCGCTGCTGGCGGTGCTTTCCGGCGGCGCCTTGCTCGGGGCCTTTTTCATGGCCAACGACTATGTCACCTGCCCCACCAACAAGACCTCCCAGCTTATTTTCGGGGTCGGGGTGGGGGCGCTCACCGTGCTGATCCGCCTCAAGGGCGGCTATCCCGAGGGAATCTGCTATGCCATCCTGCTCATGAATCCGGTGAGCCCGGTGCTGGACGGATTCTTTAAGCCCAAGCGTTTTGCGCCTCTCCAGGGAGGTGCGAAATGAAGGATATCCTCACCATCATCTTCCGGCTGACCGTCGCCTGCCTGCTGGCCGGGCTGGTCATGGGCACGGTCTTCATCGCCACCAACAAGGCGAAAAAGCACAATATCCACGTCAACGAGCAGAAGGTCATGCTC
>DASWIU010000057.1:0-34528 GCA_036397515.1 Desulfurivibrionaceae bacterium
TTGGAGCGGAGATTGGGGGCAAAGCCGCCCTCGTCGCCGACCGCGGTCTGGAGTCCGGCTTTTTTCAGCACCGCCTTGAGGCTGTGAAAGGTTTCCACCCCCATGCGCAGGGCCTCGGCAAAGGAACTGGCCCCGGCAGGCATGACCATGAACTCCTGGATATCCACATTGTTGTCGGCGTGCGCCCCGCCGTTTAAAACATTCATCATCGGCACCGGCAGCACCTTGCCGTTCACCCCGCCCAGATAGGTATAAAGCGGCAGCCCGACCTCCTCGGCGGAGGCCTTGGCCACGGCCATGGAAACCCCGAGGATGGCGTTGGCGCCGAGATTCTTCTTGTTCTCGGTCCCGTCCAGTAGCAGCATGGCCTGATCGACGATCACCTGCTGGGTGGAATCAAGGCCGATGATGCCCGGGCCGATCTTTTCGTTCACGTTGGCCACCGCCGTGAGCACCCCTTTGCCGAGATACCGTTTTTTCTTCGTGTCGCGAAGCTCCAAAGCCTCGCGGGTGCCGGTGGACGCGCCGGATGGCACCAGGGCTCGACCAACCACACCGGAATCGAGGAACACCTCAACCTCAACGGTGGGGTTGCCCCGTGAATCCAGAACCTCTCTTCCCAACACCCCGATAATCTCTCCCATCTCTTCCTCCAAATCTGATTAAGCCGTTGTTCAAAAATAACCGTAACATTGAAATGCAGTGACCGGCATCAGGAGCCGTAACAAAATGGTCACTGTAATAATTATCTCGTAACGGCTCGTAAAAAAAACAATACAGGATATCCTCTCAAGATCAACCGCCAACAACACTGGCCATACTGAAGATGGGCAGGTACATGGCAATGACCAGCCCCCCGATCATGCCGCCCAGAAAAACCATCATCAGCGGCTCAATCGCCGCAGTCAGATTGTCCACGGCCTGGTCAACCTCTTCATCATAAAAATCCGCAATCTTGGTCAGCATGACATCAAGGGCGCCGGTGGCCTCACCGACGTTGATCATCTGCACCACCATGCCGGGGAATACCCCTGTCTCTTCCAGGGGCTCGGCAATGGCCCGCCCTTCGCTGATGCTGTCCGTCACCCTGAATACCGCCATCTCAATGACCTTGTTCCCGGCGGTTCTGGCCACCACATTGAGGGCCTCCAGAATAGGCACCCCGCTTTGCAGCATGGTGCCGAGGGTCCGGGTGAATTTGGCCACCGCCACCCTCCGCACCAGAGTGCCGACAATGGGCATATTCAGCATCATCCTGTCCAGCTCAATCCGGCCCTTCTCTGTTTTGTAAATCTTTTTCACCGCAAATACCGCGGCAACGATCGCCCCGATGATGTAATGAAAATTATGTTGGGCAAATGCGCTTAGATCAACAACAAATTGGGTCGGACCGGGCAGAGCGCCGCCAAAGTCCTTGAACATCTTCTCAAAAACCGGCACCACGAAAACAAGCATCACCGCCATGACCACAAAGGAGATACAGATACAGATAACGGGATAGGTCATGGCGCCCTTCACCTTCTTCTTGAGGGCCATGTTTTTTTCCATGAAGGCAGCCAGCCGGTTCAAGATGGTATCGAGAATACCGCCGATCTCGCCGGCCTCCACCATGTTGCAGTACAGCGTATCAAAGGCGGCGGGGTGTTTTTTCATGGCATCGGCAAAGGTGGTGCCGGTCTCGACATCCGTTCGGATTGTCCGCAGCACCTTCTTGAAGGCCGGATTCTCCATCTGTTCCCCCAAAATCTCCAGACTTTGCACCAGCGGCAGGCCTGCGTCGATCATGGTGGACAGCTGACGGGTAAAGATAACCACATCCTTGCCGGTTATTTTCGGCTTTAAGAACTCAATATTTTCGAACATGTCCTTGGGGGCTTCTTTCAGCATGGACACGGTGATCCGCATCTTTTTCAGATGCGCTTGCGCCATGGCTTCGCTGGGCATTTCTATCTTGCCCTTACGTTTTTCCCCATAAGAGTTGACACCCTTCCAGACATAAAACGGCATATCCCTTTCCTCGCTTGCTGAAATTAAACCGGCATGCATACCTTATATCTTAAGATTTTCCCAAAAACAATAGATAGATAGCGTTTATTTATCCCTGAAAATCCCGCAACGCCCACAATTTTTACCGGGAGAGGACCTCTGCAAGCCGAGGCACCTTCTTCTTTTTTTATTGACACGACAGACGGGATAATTTAAATAAGCTGATTCTTTACTGAGATGTTGCGCTGGTTTGCGGCGACTTCCTGACTACCCCAATAAACAGCACCCAATCAGGGATGAATGTGAATCCCAAACATGGGTTTCATTCGGAGGATGACAATGGCAAAAGCGGCTCCCAAGGATATGGCCAGCAAATATACCACCGGCCAATTTCAGCAGATCATCGACAAATGTGAAGGTTGCGAACGCACGGTTGAGGTCGAGGCAGTGAAATATTGCGTCACCTACGCCATGCCCGAAGCCAAATGGCGTCTGGGGATTTGCAATTTCGCCACCCATGTGAAGCCCGAGATCAGCGTGTCCACCCTCAAGATCAACCCCTTGAAGGCATCCAAGCGCGCGGCCACTCAAGGCAAGAAAAAATAATCACCCTTTCCTTTGTAAAGCACCAAAGCCCTTCCGAATTCGGCAGGGCTTTTTTTTGAGCAACCGCAGGCCGATTACAATATCGCCTTGGGATACAGGGCGCTCAACAGCTTCTCGTCCTCCTTGATCTCCTTGAATCTTTCGTAGGCCTCCTGAAAATAGGCGGGCCGCTCCGCACTCCCGGCTACTCTTGCGGCCGCCTGAGCCAAAAGTTCTTCGGAACAGTCATACACCGCTTGAAAAACCTTAGCGACCACCAGCTCCGGCGCCTTTTCATAGGGAGGAACCGCCTTGGTCATGGCGATGACCGCCTGCGCCACCGTGGGCTCGGCAACGCACCGGAAAAGATCGGGAACATCATAGATATCCGCGGCGCCCAACATTTTCTCGATGACGCCGCCACTCAACGAATGGAGCAGCCCGCGGACCCGCGCCAAATTTCCTTCCCCATCCGGCGCCATGAACAGCTTGATGTAAGGCATAATTTCCGCAGGGGTCAGGGCACCTTTGCGAAAAGCGGATTCAAGCCAACGCAGCTGCATCTCCGGACTTCTGGCCACAAAGGGCAGATATTTTTCATACCATTTCCGTTTTTTCACCACTGCGCTTCCCCTGCTCCTGTGACCGTCCTTCCCCGCTCAGAAAATCCGGCTTCCCGCTGAATCGACCCTGAACCATAATGACCGTATTTTCCATTCCTTACCCCTACCGGCTGCCACCGGCAAGTTATTTTGTCCTCACTCTACATTAATTTTAGATTGTGGATCTGTGACCTTTTTTTACGAGTCCGTCATATTTTCATTTGCCCGCAGCACAAACCGTTCTTACTTTGCTTCTAGCCAGGAGGTCGGAACAGGTGAAAAACATCGCCATCACAGAACACCTTATTACAAAAAAACCATTCTATCTGGAACAGGCGGAAGAACTGCTCATTGCCAGAACCGCCTATAACAATCATCTGCCGATCCTGCTCAAAGGGCCGACCGGCTGCGGCAAAACCCGATTCATGCAGCGGCTGGCCTGGGAACTCGCCCGCCCGCTCATCACCGTCTCCTGCCACGACGACCTTTCCACCAGCGACCTGATCGGCCGCTTTCTCATCAAGGGCGGGGAAGCGGTCTGGATGGACGGCCCGCTCACCACGGCGGTCCGGGCCGGAGCCATCTGTTATCTTGACGAAATTGTGGAGGCCCGGAAGGACACCACCGTGGTAATCCATCCCCTGGCCGATGACCGCCGGGAGCTGCCCATCGAAAAACTGGGGGAAACCCTGACCGCCCCGCCCGAATTCATGCTGGCCATCTCCTACAACCCAGGCTACCAGAGTGTGCTCAAGGATCTCAAGCAGTCCACCCGCCAGCGTTTCGTTTCCTTTGAATTCAACTACCCCCCGGCCGAACTGGAGGCCCACATTGTCCGGGAGGAATCCGGCATCGAACAACCGCTGGCGGAAAAACTCGTCCAGCTGGCGACCATGACTAGGAACCTGAAAGACTCAGGACTGCAGGAGGGGGCAAGCACCCGGCTCCTGATCCATGCCGGCAAACTCATCCGAAGCGGAATCCGCCCGCGCACTGCCTGCAAGGCCGCGATCACGGAGACCCTGACCGATGACCATGAAATGCTGGCCGCCCTTGAAGAAATGACCAGCTCCCTCTTTTAAAGTGCAGGTGATCCCCCTGGACCCACGCGAACTCAAAACCAGGTTTGCCCGGGCTGTCCTGCCGGACATCCTCAACGACTGGGAAATCGAAGAGACCACCGAGCCGCTGCAGGGGTTGCCCGAGGCGGCGCTGCACGAGATCTTCCGCCAGATTACCGTAATCTGGCCGGTGAGCCATGCCCTGTGCAATAACTTTCTCCATGCGGTCGCACAGGGGCTGACCTGCCTGCACCACTCCCAGCTTGGCGATTGGGTCAAGGCCATCCTGGCGGCCTATGAATCCGGGGGGCTGCATCAAGCCCGGCAGCTCCTGGAGCGGGTGGAAGAAACCTTTCTCTGCCCGATCCGGGGCGAAACAGGCATCAGCCTTGCCGAGATCACCGCCAGACTGCAACCCTATGCCACCGGCCTGGCCGGGCATCCTCTGGAGCTGGGCCTCGGCCGGGAGACCTACACGGACACGGCAACGGTCTATCTCCCCCCCAGAATCACCATCTTTCCCAAACGAACAGACAATTTTCTGCTCTACAAACTCATCATCTCCTTTCAATGGGCCTTTACCGCCATCGGCACTTTTTCGCTCCAGCTCCCCAAGGGCTCCCCGGCAATTACCGCCGCGGCAAAACGGTACCACACCGTCTTGCCCCCGGAATGCACGGACCTCGGCGATTTCTTCAACCTCTTTCCGGAACCGTCCGTTGCGGCCCATCTTTTCCATCTCGGCGAAACAGCCCGGGCCACCTCTTTTCTCAAAAAACGGCTTCCCGGTCTCATGCGGGAAAGCGGTCCGCTCTTCCAGACCCTTAGCCGGAGCATCCCTCCGGCCGCACCGGGCTCCACCGGAGATCTGCAAAGGTGCATCCTCCTTCATGCCGGGCAGGACGTTACGGAAGGGCCTCGCGCCGCCACGCCCGCAATCGGCCTTTTTAACGCCCTCTTTCAAGATGAGGCAACCAGCCATGACTCCGCCTGTTTTGTGGCGAAGGCCTATGACTGGTTCCGTGCCCGGACCGACGAACCATGCCCGCCCCTAGTTTTCCAGGGAGTGCTGCGTCCGGCCGAGGTGCTGGCGGTACAAAGAAAAAAAAGAGCGGCAGCCAAGGAGCAATTCATCGCCGCGCTCGCCGCCGTTATCAAGGCACATGCTACCCCGGCTACCCCCCTCGAAAGGGAAAGCAGCGAAGCCCGGAACACGGGATTTCCCGAACTTAAAGAACAGACCGCGGTGATTATCCCGCCCGAGGGGGCAGGGAAAGGGCAGCGGGAGGAGGAAAAAACACAAGAGAAAACACTTGAATTCATCACCATCGACGACAGCCGGATCGACCTGCCGGACACACTCAAGAAACTGACCAGGGAGATCGCCGAGGATCTCGGCCGGATTCCTTCCCAGTATATCTCCAGCGCCAGGCAGGCGGCGGGCAAGGGGCTGGCCCAGGGAAGCGCGCCTCCCCCCCGGGAGGGCGAGGCGCTGACCGGGGCCAATCTTTTTATCTATGATGAGTGGGACTACCGGCGCTCGGGTTTCCGCAAGAACTGGTGCTCCCTTACTACCAAAAAAATCATCCCGGTCGCGGGTACTTTTGTCGGCAACACCTTGGCGAAATACCGCGGCCACCTGCTTCGGCTCAAACGGCAGTTCGAAATGATGCGCAATCAGGAGCGCTTTGTCCGGCGGCAAAAAGACGGGGACGAAATCGATCTCGACGCCCTCATCGAAACGCTTGCCGATGTCAAAGCCGGTCTTTCCCCTTCGGAGGAGCTCTTTATCCGGCTGGCCCGGGATAAACGCAACATCAGCGCCCTCTTTCTGGTGGACATGTCCTCTTCCACCGAGGGCTGGGTCAACAAGGCCATCAAGGAAGCCCTGATCCTCCTCTGCGAATCCCTGGAAGTTCTCGGCGACACCTACGGGATCTACGGCTTTTCCGGCATGCGCCGCACGCGCGCCGAACTGTTTCAGATCAAGGATCTTGCCGAACCTTACAGCGACGAGGTAAAGGGCAGGATTGCCGCCATCGCCCCCCAGGAATACACGCGGATGGGGCCGCCCATCCGGCATCTGACCCGGCTCCTGGCCGAAAGCGATGCCCGAATCCGGCTGCTCATCACCCTCTCCGACGGCAAACCCGAGGATTATGACGACTACAAGGGGGATTACGCCATCGAGGACACCCGCCACGCCTTGATCGAGGCCAAGGCCCAGGGGGTGCATCCCTTCTGCATCACCATTGACAAGCAGGCCCACGCCTACCTCCCCCACATGTACGGGGAGGTGAATTATATCTGCATCGACGAGGTCAAAAAACTCCCCAATCGCATCCCCGAGATCTACCGGGGCCTTACCTCCTGACTCTGCGCAGAAATCCGCGCTTTTCAGGCCGCCCCCAGATTACCAGTCCGCCGATTTTTGTTTGACCTTGCGGCCACCCCGCGATACGATGAGCACATCGGCAATTTCACTTCCCCCCCACTCCTTTCAGGAAGCGAGAGACATGACCCAACCGAGCAAGCATACAGCCCCAAAAAAAACCGTTTCCCCGATTACCATAGCCATCATAGTTCTTGCCGCTCTCGGAATTTTCGCGGGATGGTACTTTTTAAAAGGGCTGACAAAAACTCCCGCCCCGCCTGGACAAGCCACGGAATCGGCTCCGGCAACCCCGGCCATCCCGCCCACCCAAAAAAGCAAGGATGCGCCTTCCGCCCAGGCCCCGGCTGAATCCGGAACTGCAAAGGCAACCCCCTGCGAACAGACGACGGAGAAAATCACCTCTTTCTTCAGCTCGCTGGACAAAGCGGATTACATCCGCACGAGAAAACTGAAAGGCGGCAGCCAAAGGTATTTCAGCCTTCTTATCGACAAACTCCTGGCCAAACCGCCCGTTGTCGCCCGGGAAAAGGAAAGCCTTACTTCTATTCTGCACAACACCTCGCATTTTTACCGCACCCTGGGGAAAGATAATGTTTTCCTCATCAAGGAGATCCTTGCGCGGGAAGGCGATGCGCTGGAGCCCGACATGGCCCTGTTCTATCGCTGGTCGGAACTTGCCCCAAAATGCGGGACGGCCAAGGGCGCAGTCCGCCTGCCCCTCCCCGGCCTCTATGAATACGCGGGTTTTTTCCTCAACACCCTTGGCGGACAGTCCTATCTGTTCCGTCGGGAATCACGGGTGAGGATGCTGGTCAAGTATTATTCGATTCTGATCCTTGACCGGGCCAATGACGCCTCCTTGAACCGGTATGGCATCGACATCAGGCCCTCGCTGGATTCCCTGCTGGAGGAGATGAAAGCCACGACCCGCCTTACCGGGCGGGATACCTATCTGGCCCGGCTCATCCTGCTTAGGGACAAATACCTGGCCCGATACGGCGAGAAAACCCCCGCGCCTTCCGGCGGCAGGTAAACCCGGACCCTGTTTTTCTGATTACCAGGCAGTCTGAGCGATAAGGGGAAGTACTTGATTCTTCCGCCTCTTTCTTTGCTTGCAAAAAAACACCGGCTGAGATTGCTTTGGTAATCACAAAAAAATCCGGCACGGAAATATCCGGCCGGATTTTTTCTTCCAGAACCAAGGAAAAGATTGTGGCTATGGAAACAACCGCAGCAAGCTGAGAGAGTGGCCTCCGGCCTTCCTGGGGTGGTCCCCGGTCTGGCCCCCCGCAGCTCCGATCATAGCGCCACACACACCAGCACGGCGGCAATTTATATTCAAATCGAAAAAAAAAGCGATTGCCGCTGTGGACAATCGCTTTTCCCTGTCTAAAAAGAGAAAGCTTAACGACGGTCCCCCAGGAACCGGAGCAGCATGAGGAACAGATTGACGAAATCGAGATACAGGGCCAAAGCTCCCATGATCGCGCCCTTCTGAATCGCGGCCTGACCGTTTTCCATGATCCCGCCCGAGCCGATCCGGGTGATTTTCTGTACGTCATAGGCGGTAAGACCGGTGAAGACAATCACGCCGATGGCGGAAACAACCCAGGAAACCATGGAGCTGCCCAGGAAGATATTCACCACCGAGGCGATGATCATGCCCACCAGCCCCATGAACAGAAAGGAGCCCATGCTGGTGAGATCTTTTTTGGTCACCGTGCCGTAGACCGCCATGGAAACGAACATCCCGCCCGCGACAAAAAAGGTGGTGGCCACGGAGGCGCCGGTATAGAGGAGAAGGATGGCGGAAATGGTCGCCCCGTTCAAGATGGAATAGGCCAGAAAAAGATTGGTCGCCATCCGGGCGGACATCTGCTCGATCCTGGCGGAGAGGTAGATCACCATGCCGAGTTCGCCGAAGATCAGGCCATAAAACACAATTTTGTTGCCGAAGATGGCCTGCTGCAAGGCCGGAGAGCCGGCGACCAGCAAGGCGGTAAGCCCGGTGAGGCCAAGGCCGATGGCCATCCAGTTGAAAACCTTGGCCAGGAAAAGGGTTGCCGCCTGGGAGCGGGACTGGTCGATAACCATTGTTCTGCCATTGTCGCTGCTGTACATATTTTCTCCTTGCCTAAATAATTTTAAAGTTGCGAGACAGATGCCCTACAAAATAATCATCCCGCAAAAAAACGCCACTATTCCTCGCGGATCATTTTCGCCACGACCTGGGTTGGCTTATCTCCCTCCATGGCAATCTCGACTGCCGCGGTGATGGGCACCAGGCCAGCATGCCGCCCCCCACCTCCAGCCCCGGAAGACCAGGGAGAACGGACCCACCAGGGGGCTCGGATCAAGACCGCAAGCCATGCTCTTTGGTTCCAAATATTTTCCCACCGCCGGATGAGTGGAGACCCGGCACCACGATCACCAGCCAGGCAGCCGCCTCCTGAATTCCATCCTTCTCCACGGTTGCATCCCGTGCTCCATCACGGCTCCCCATTGTTGAATATCGATTACAGACTCAGCTGCTCCCCCGGTTCCGGGAGAAAGGCCCCCGGCAAGCCGCTTTCCCGCAAGAGCCGCTGGATTTCGACCTTTTCCCGATCCCGCTCAAAATAGGCAACATGCACGATTGCCAGCTTTTCGCAGCCTGCCTGGTGCGCCAGGGCGAGGCACTCGGCGAGACTGCCGTGGTTGGCGGTTTCACCGACAACCCGATAGGCCTCCTGCACCAGCAGGGTGCAGCCCTTGGCCAGATCGGCTGACCCCAGGGTGGGCCGCCCATCCCCGCTGTAGAAGAGCGATTTTCCGCCGCCACTTAACCTAAGGGCAAGGCAGGGCTGCGAGTGCTCCGTGGCCGCCACCTGCCAGAAAAATCCGGCCGCCTGCAAAGAGCCGCCATCCTCAAGCTCGCGATACTGCACAGCATACTGCAGTTTCTCCCGAAAAGCAGGATAAGCCAGGGCAAGGATTTTTTCCACCTTCTCCTCCAAGCCGGGTGGCCCGACCAACAACAGCGGCTCGGTCCGTCCCATCTCCCAGAAACGCAGGAGCAGCAAGGGGATTCCGAAAAAATGATCTCCATGAAAATGCGAGATCCAGAGGGCATCGAGCTGGTTTGAATCGGAACAATCAGCAAAATATCGATGGGGGGTGGTAAATCCGCAGTCAAGTAGGATATAATGATTTTTGCTCCCGCTCACAACCAGAAGCGAGGTGTTGAACCGCTCCGGGTCGCAGGCTTCGCCAACCCCTAAAAAATGAACGTGCATGCGTGGCGACCTTATTATCCTTTATCTTTCTTGACCGGCATCATACCATGAACACCCTGATTGTTGCATGTCCAAGCTGTAAGACCAAGAATAAAATGGCCGCCAACAAACAACACCGTGGCCCGCGCTGCGGCAAATGCCAGACCCCGCTGCCCATGGCCGGTTACGCTGTGCCGGTGGAACTTACCGACCAGGACGCGGCGCAGGTGATCCGCGAGGCCGATTTGCCGCTGCTGCTCGACTTGTATTCGCCAAACTGCACCCCCTGCCGGACCCTGGCTCCGGTCATCGACAAGCTGGCGCGACAGTTTTTCGGGCGGGCGATCATCGCCAAGCTCGACACCAGCACGAATCATCACACTGCCGGACGATACGGGGTCCGGGGCGTCCCCACTCTTATTTTCTTTAAAAACGGCCAGGTTGTCGATCAGGTTGTCGGGGCCTTGCCCGAGGACGCCCTTGTCGCCAAGCTCAACAGTTTCATCCGGACCTAGGATCGCCACCTTGCCAATGCACCCCTCACAAAAAAACCAGGATATCTGGACCGCCTACCAGTCTTTGCCGCCCAAATCCCGCTTCGCCTTGCAGGCCTATGCCCTGGCCGGAGAGCCGGTCCGGGAAGCCGCCCTGGTTGCCTGCCTGTTTTCCCCGACCGTTAACCGAATCTGGCCCACGGCCACGGAAAAAAGTCTTCTGACTGCCCTGGCCGAACTGACGGAAAAAAATCTTCTGGAAAACGGCTGCGCCTGCCGCAAGGAAATTCTTGAATCCGTGGCCCACGATGCCCGCAGGCAGCCGTATTTCCCCGCCCTGGCCGGAGCCATCAAACACACCTGGCCGACCCCGGCGCCGGAAGAAAACCCCGAGCCGGATTTCCTGTGGCGCCGCAGCCTGCGCGATCTCCGCCTGAGCCTCCTGACCGCGGATGAAACCGAGTACAACCACCATCTCCTCCGCCTGCTCGAACTTCAGGAAGAGTTTCCCGACCGTTTTCCGGAAAACCCCCTGCTCACGCTCTGCAACACCCCTTTTGACCCACCATGGTTTGCCGGTCTTCCCCTGCATGTCCAGCTCTACGCCCTGCACCAGATATTCTTAGACGGCCTGCTCCTGCTCACGGAAATAACCCTGCCCTTGGAATATCTGCAAGACAAGCGTTTTCTCAAAGGGTTGCCCGCGAAAAACCGAGAGCCCTTCTCCTATCTGCTCACCTCCCATCTCCTCATCCGGGGACAGATCCTGGCCGCCTCCGCCTGGCTTGCCGACCGCAAGCAACAGGGGGCGCCGCTGGGGGTGCTGGGCTGGCAGCGGTTTCTTGCCGGGGAAACCACTACCGCCATTCGCCACTACGAAGAGGATCTCGCCAAGATCAGAAAGATTAACCAGAACGAGCAGGCCTATTTCACCGGAGTTGAAGGGCTGTTCTACCTGATGGCCCTGCTCAAAAGCGGGGATTACACCACCCACCAGCAAGTCAGGGATATTGTCCGGGATATTGAGGGGATTCAACCCCACAATCTCTTTCTCCCCGCCTATACCCTGCTCCTTGCCCTGGTGGAAGCGAGGGAAAACCGGCTCGATCTGGCCCGCGACCGACTCACCGCGGTAAGCCTTTTGCCTCGGCCCCACAGCATCACCACGCTTTTCCTGGCCCTGGTCACCTATTGGATCGAAGGAAGACCCAGCCCGGTCTGCCTGCCGCGGATAAAGGCCTTTCAGAAGAAAGCCGCGGCCCACGGCTACCTGTGGCTGGCCCGGGAATACGGTGCCCTCCTGCGGCTGGCCGGAGAAAAATCACCCGCCCCCCCCAGCCTCCCCGAGTTGGCGGAAGCCTGCTCCCTGACAACCGCAATTACCCCGGAAGAACAATGGCAACGCGCCTTGCGCGCCCTCAGTTTCAGCTCGGCCCCGACCTTGAACCAGCCCAAGCCGGAGACCACCTCGCGGTTGGCCTGGATGCTTGATTACCGCGGCCAGGACGGCGCCATCTCCCTGGCGCCGAAGATTCAGAATCTCACCGCCCGCGGCCAATGGACCAAGGGCAGATCCGTGGCCTTGAAAAAACTATTTCGCAAAAACAAGCCCTCTTTTTTGAGCCCGCAGGATCTTCTGGCCTGTGAAACCATCACCGAACAAAAAGACAGCCGGGGCGCGTATTTCCGCTTTGCCATGCCCCAGGCCCTGCTCGTGCTTATCGGCCACCCCTATGCCTTTTTGGCCGGCTCGCCGAAAACCCCGGTGGAGATCCTGCAAGGCGAACCGGAGTTGCGGGTTGATCAGCAGGGGGATTCCCTGCTGATCCAGTTTTCGCCCTGGCCCGACAGCAGCGAGGCGATAATCGTTCGGGAAACCCCGGCCCGCTTCCGGGTGTTCCCCATCACCGGGGACCATCGGCGGGTAGCCCGGGTTATCGGCCCCCATGGCCTGAGCGTGCCGCTTGACGGCAAGGATGAACTTTTCGCCACCCTGGGCAACATCTCCTCTTTCATGACCGTGCACTCGACCATCGAGGGCAAATCCGTGGGCATTGCCGAGGTACAGCCGGATTCGCGCATCCACATGCAACTGTTGCCTTACGGGCCCGGGTTCAGGCTGGCCATGCTCGTCCGACCGCTTCAGCCCGACGGCCCCTACCAAAGGCCGGGGGAAGGGCCGAAAACCATCATCGCCCACAGCGGCGGCACCCGCATCCAGACAAAACGCGACCTGGAACTGGAAGAAAAAAACGCCCGGTTTGTCGAAGAATCCTGCCCCATGCTGGCCAAGGGCACCGATCTCGAGCGGGAATGGCTGCTCCAGGACCCGGAGGAATGCCTGCAACTCCTCCTGGAGCTGCAAAGCCTGCCGGACGATGTCCTCATCGAATGGCCCGAAGGGGAACGGCTCACGGTGAGCCCGCCCGCCGAGCTCAACCAGTTTTTGCTCACGGTCAAGGAACGCAACAACTGGTTTGAGATGAGCGGCACCCTGAAGCTCAACGACTCCCTGGTGCTCGACATGCGCACCCTGCTCGAGCTGGCCCAGACCAACAGCAGCCGCTTCATCCCCTTGGGGCATGGCCATTTCCTCGCCCTGTCCCGGGAGCTGCGCAAGCGGCTGGATGAGATCGCCGCCTTTGCCGAACTGAAAAAAACCACGATCCGCCTCCACCCTCTTGCCGCCCTGGCCCTGGAGGATTTCACCAACGGGGTGGGAGACCTGCACACGGATGAGCGGTGGCAAGAGCAGCAAAAACGGCTCAAGGAGGCCCAGGAATACGAACCCAAGCTGCCGTCCACCTTCAAGGCCGTGCTCCGGGATTATCAGCTGACCGGTTTCAACTGGCTGGCCCGCCTGGCCAACTGGGGGGTAGGCGCCTGCCTGGCGGATGACATGGGACTCGGCAAGACCATCCAGGCCCTGGCCCTGGCCCTTGACCGCGCCGATCAGGGCCCGACCCTGGTGGTGGCCCCGACCTCGGTCTGCCCCAACTGGCAGGAGGAGGCAAGCCGCTTTGCCCCGACCTTCAAGGTCGTTATCTTCGGCGGCCGCCAGCGGAAAAAAATGCTCTCCGAGCTGGGGCCCTTTGACCTGCTCATCTGCAGCTACGGCCTGCTCCAGCAGGAATCAGCGCTCCTGGCCACCCGGAACTGGGAGACCATTATCCTGGACGAGGCCCAGGCGATCAAAAACTTCATCACCAAGCGCTCGCGGGCAGCCATGCTCTTGCAGGGGAAGTTCAAAATGGTCACCACCGGCACCCCCATTGAAAACCACCTCACCGAGCTTTGGAACCTGTTTCAGTTCATCAATCCGGGGCTGCTCGGCTCCTTAAACCAGTTCAACCAGCGGTTTGCCATCCCCATCGAGCGCGGCAACGATCCGGAGGCGCGGAAAAAACTCAAGAAACTGATCAACCCCTTTATCCTGCGCCGTCTCAAATCACAGGTTCTGGAGGAGTTGCCCGAGCGCACCGAGATTCTTCTGCAGGTGGAGATGGAGGAAAAGGAGGCGGCTCTCTATCTGGCCCTGAGGCAGCGGGCTCTGGAAAACCTGCGCCAGACCGGCGGCCCGCCGGGAAAGCGCTCGCTGCAGATTCTGGCCGAGATCATGAAACTGCGGCGGGCCTGCTGCAACCCCCGCCTGGTCCTGCCCGAAACGGACATTCCCAGCGCCAAACTCACCCTGTTTGCCAAGCTGGTCGAGGAATTGCGGGAAAACGGGCACAAGGCCCTGGTGTTCAGCCAGTTTGTCGATCACCTGAGCCTGGTCCGCGAACATCTCGACCGCGAGGGCATCCCTTACCGATACCTGGACGGCAGCACCCCGTCCAAGGAACGCCAACGCCAGGTCCAGGAGTTCCAGGCGGGCCATGGCGACCTGTTCCTCATCAGCCTCAAGGCCGGAGGGGTGGGCCTCAACCTCACCGCCGCAGACTACGTCATCCACATGGACCCCTGGTGGAATCCCGCCGTGGAAGACCAGGCCTCGGACCGAGCCCATCGCATCGGCCAGCAGCGGCCGGTGACCATTTACCGCCTGGTGGCAAAAAACACCATCGAGGAAAAAATCGTCCATCTCCACCATGAGAAAAGGGCCTTGGCGGACAGCCTGCTGGAAGGCACCGATGTCAGCCACGCCATGAATCCCGCGGACCTCCTGCGCCTGTTAAAAGAAACCTGAGCAGCTCCGCCCATGCCGTCGCCTACCCTCCAGGATGCCCTGCTCCGCTGGTTTGCCGAAAACAGCCGCGATCTCCCCTGGCGACGCAGCTATCTCCCCTACCACATCTGGGTTTCGGAGATCATGCTGCAGCAGACCCAGATGGATCGGGTGGTGATTTACTTCAAGCGCTGGCTCGGCCGTTTTCCCGACCTTGCCAGCCTGGCGGCGGCACCGGAACAGGAGGTTCTTCGGTTGTGGGAAGGGCTGGGCTATTACTCCCGGGCCAAAAACCTCCTTAAAACCGCGGAGCTGCTCTGCTCCCGGCATGACGCCGCCCTGCCGGAAGACCATGCCGCCCTGCTTCAGCTGCCGGGCATCGGCCGATACACCGCCGGGGCGATCATGAGCCTGGCCTTCAACCAGAGCCACCCCATTGTGGACGCCAATGTGGAGCGGTTATTCGCGCGACTTTTCAATCTGGCCGAACCGGTCAAGGAAAAGACCACCCACGCTTTCATCTGGCAGAAGGCGGCCGAGCTTATTCCCGCGGGCCAGGCGCGGTTTTTCAACCAGGCGCTCATGGAGCTGGGCGCCCTGGTCTGCCTGCCCCGTTCGCCCCGTTGCGATGCTTGCCCGATTCGCGACCACTGCGAGGCCTTTGCCCTGGGAGTGGTGAACGAAAGGCCGGTGGCGGGCAAAGCAAGGGAGATCATCAAAATCAGCATGGTAAGCGGGGTTCTGCACCACCGAGGCAAGATATACATCCAAAAACGTCTGGCCGATGATGTCTGGCCCAATCTCTGGGAGTTTCCCGGCGGACGGATCGAAGAGGGCGAAACCCCGGAACAGGCGCTCGTTCGGGAGTATCGGGAGGAAACCGGCTTTGCCGTCCACGATTTTAAAAAAATCGCCACCATCAAGCACAGTTTCACCCGTTACCGGATCACGCTGCACTGCTATGACTGCCGCCTGCAGGGCAACGGGACAAAACCGGTCCTCCACGCCGCCCAGGAATACCGATGGGCAGACCCGGATGAACTGGAGAACTTCGCCTTTCCCGCCCCCCACCGCCGCTTGATCCACCGCCTGGCTGAAGAGTGAGTCACCACCGGCAAAGCCGGTGGCTTATTGGGAGCGCCTCAAAGGCGCCGACAAAACCGTAAGCCGCCCAAGACGGCAAGACTATTTGCCTCCCCCTTTAACAAAGGGGGGAATAAAGGCGCTCCATGCACAGGAACAGCCTGAACACGATTGCAGTAGAGGTCAAACCTTTACGAGTCCCCCGGCAAAACCAGGCGTTTACCTTAAAGAAATTATAAAAACGGCAACCGCTGTACTTTCCTGCTTTTCCTGTTTATCATTTGTATAATAAATATGAAGTTCAAGCGGAACACAGGATTCAGGAAAGAGGGAACCATGCCCCAACAGATGACCCGTTTACTGATCTATCTGGCCATTGTGCTGCTCATGGCCAACATCAGTCCGGTCATCGATTATTTCCTGCATCCGGACATTCCCTATCTCGACCCGGAACATCTGCTGGTCGGCGGGATAACCGCGGGCATCACCGCCCTGCTGCTCCGCCTGCTCATCTCCCATGCCAACCGCATGACCTCGGTGGCCCATGAATTAAACCGCCTCAACAAGACGCTCCGCGAACAGACCACCCGCGACAGCCTGACCGGCCTGTACAATCACCTGTACTTCCAGGAAATGCTCCGCCATGAATTTCTCCTGGCCCAACGCCACCAGACCGAGTTGTCCTGCATGATGCTCGACCTCGACCTTTTCAAGGAGGTCAACGATACCTGCGGCCATCCCTTTGGCGATCTGGTGCTGAAAGGAACGGCGAAACAGATCCTGCACGAGGCCCGCACCACGGACACCGTGGCCCGCTACGGCGGAGAGGAGTTCGCCATTCTCCTGCCCAACACCGATCTGGAAGGCGCCACCCGCATTGCCGAACGTATCCGCGCCCGAGCCCAGGAATACACCCACCAGGACAAGGACGTTGCCATGCGGGTCACCATCAGTATCGGTCTGGCCTCCAATCGGGCCCATTCCCCGCAAAGGCCCGAAGAGCTGCTGTCCTTTGCCGACCGCGCCCTCTACCAGGCCAAGAAGGCGGGCCGCAACAAGGTGGTTCCCTACTCGGAGTTTGGTGCGGCGATAAAGCACCCCTGAATCCTTCAGGTTTCACCCGGAAAAGCCTTGTCGAAACGCATCAAGCCTCCAGGAGGTTTCGATATTTCGGTGGAAATCACCCCGGTTTTCGGATACAAGCAAATCATGATGACACAAAAATCAGATTACAAGTCGCCCTGGAAACGATTTGCCGTCAATATCAGCATGGTTATTCTGCTGTTCATTTCCTCTCTCTTCTCAGGCATTTACCTCAACCACCAGAATACTCTCGAACAGGAGCTCAAGAGCCGTGCCCAAGCGCTTTTCAACAGCCTTGTCATGACCAGAAAATGGAATGCCCGGCACGGCGGCGTTTTTGTCGAAAAAACGCCGGGCATGGAATCCAGCCCCTATCTCAAGAATCCGGACATCATCGCCAGCAACAGCAAGATCTACACCAAGAAAAACCCCGCCCTGATGACCCGGGAGATTTCAGAACTCGCCGAAAAGGAAGGCGCTTTCCAGTTCCACATCACAAGCCTTAAGCCGCTCAATCCCAACAATACCGCGGACTTCTTTGAACGGCAGGCGCTCACTAGCTTTTCCCAGGGGAAAAAAGAGGCCATCAGCAAGGAAAAAAGCAACGGCGCAACCTATTACCGCTACATGGCTCCGCTCTTTGTCGAAAAACCTTGCCTCGCCTGCCATGCCGCGCAGGGATACAAGCTTGGCGATGTTCGCGGCGGCATCAGCGTCCGCTTCAACATTGACGACATGATCCGCGCCCAGATGCGGCACAAGCTGCTTCTTGGCCTGCTGTTCACGCTGACCCTGGCATCTTTCCTGACAATCGTCCACCGTTTGGTGGGCTCTCTCAAGAAAAAACTGCTGGTAGCGGAAGAAATCATCCGGGAAATGACGATAACCGATGATCTGACCAAGCTGAGAAATCGCCGTTTTCTGCTCACCCGCCTCAAGGAGGAACTCGATCGCGCCACCCGCTACCGCCACCCCCTTTCCTGCATCTTTTTTGATGTGGACCATTTCAAACGGGTTAATGACACTTACGGCCATGAGGCTGGCGATGCGGTGTTGAAAACGATCAGTGCCACGGCCTTGGGGCAATGCCGCCAGCCCGACATCCTCGGCCGTTACGGCGGGGAGGAATTTTTCATGATTTTACCGGAAACCGATTTGGAGCAGGCGGGCGCCCTAGCGGAGCGGTTACGGCAAGCCATCGAGAGCCAGATCAGCCTCGCCGGCCAGCACCAGATTCGGATCACCGCCACCTTCGGTGTGACATGCCACTCTCCCGAGACCACAACCACCCCGCCTGATCTGGCCGACCTTATCAAGCAGGCAGACACCGCCATGCTCGAAGCCAAAAAAGCCGGCCGCAATCGCGTCGGCATCGCGGCCTGACACCCCAGGACCGGAATGAATTGGGTTTTGTTTGTTACGAGATGGCCTTCCGGAGCAAACCGAAGGAAGAGGATGCCTTGAGCCACTAGGGCCGCGAGCGCAAGCAGGGACTGCGTCTTAAATATCCGCCGACCTGAGAATACCTTTACACCTTGCCGCGACGAAACCCGATGGTGGCGACAGTTCCCTTGCCTTCCGCGCTATCGAGCTGAAAGGAGCCGCCGGGGTGATCCTCGATAATCCTTTTGGAAATGGAGAGGCCTAAACCGGTTCCCTGCTCCTTCGTGGTAAAGAAAGGCAGAAAGATCCTTTTCTTAATCTCCTCGGGAATCCCCTCCCCGGTGTCCGTCACGTCAATCTCCACCAGTTTTTCCTGCACCCTGGTGCTGACCACGACCTTTCCCCCTGGCGGGGTCGCTTCAATTCCATTCTTCATCAGATTCAGCAGCACCTGCTTTATCTTCTCCCGGTCCACTTCGACCACGACATCGGCACTGGGCGCAAAATGGATGCCAATCCCCTTGCCGCCGGAATAGGAGCGCGCCAGGCCGACAACCTCCTCAAGAAGTTCATTCAGGGAAATAACCGCCAGATTAAGCTGCGGGGTTTTGTACAGCTCTTTCAGGCCATCAAGCAGACGTTCCAGACGGGTGACCTCATCGACGATAATGGTCAATTTGGCCCGGTCTTTCTCCGCTGTTGCTTTTTTCAGGAGCTGCCGGGCAAACCCGCCAATCATGATCAGCGGATTTTTTATCTCGTGGTTGATCTCGGCCACGGTCTGGCCCAACGCGGCCAGCCGCTCGTTCTGGGCAAGCCGGTCCTCCAGGTTCTTGGTGTCGGAGAGATCTCTGACCAGGCCGGTAAAATAGAGCTGCCCCTCGATGTCCGCCACGGAAAAAGAGATGGCGGCAGGAAAGGTCTCCCCGTTTTTACGGACCACGGTCAATTCCGTCTCATGCCCTATCAGGGTTGCTTCGCCGGTTCGAACATAACGGGCCACCGCCAGATCATGGCCGTCCCGGCACATGGGGGTCAGGATTACCCCCAGATCATGGCCGAGAACCTCCGCCCGGTCATATCCGAACATCTTCTCCGCCGCCTTGTTGAAAAAGATCACCGTGGAGGCTTCATCAATGGTGACAAAAGCCTCGTTGGTATTCTCAACCGCGTTCTTGAGAATGATGAATTTCTTCTGGGTCTCCGCCGCCGTTTCCTCAGCCATATCCCTTCACCAACTCATGGATCACAAAAGACTCGCCCCTGCCATCTACTTAAAATTATGCCACATCCCCACTGCGCCACCTATCTTTATTTTCTTGGCCACGGGCATGGGGGCGAGGCGATTCGATCCAAAAAAATATCCGCCTCGTCGGGGAGAACGAGGCGGATATTTTTTGAGGGAAGAAAGGGCGGGAAAGCCAGGGACAACATCCTGACATGGGAAAGCGGCCACACGTCGGTAGTTATACCTATATTAGATTTGTAGTGAAATCCCTGATCTTTGTCAAGCCGGAAAAAACTATTCCTGTACCACTATCCCTTTTTTCCGCAACTCACCGACAACTGCCCGTATCTGTTCCTTATTGCAATCATCAACCTGATAGACATTCTTCATTCCATCCAGGAAATAGAGGGTAAACCGGCCCCCCTCACCCAACTCGGCGCTGCGGATGTGGTCCTTGTCGAGCCAGGGCTTCAGTTCTTCCATAAAATCATGCAGGCTGCATTGTTTCATTATCATCCCCCTGTACCAATGGTTGTTATAAATTACCGGCAATCAAGGGCCACCTTGATCCGATTGCCCCCTTCCCCTTTGGCCAGATAACGCGCCCCGTCCGCGGCAATTATCAAGCTCTGCATATCCGAGCCGCGGCATGGTTCGGCGGTTGCCAAGCCGATGCTGGCCGTAAGAATCTCCCCGTTTTGCGCGCCGGCATAGCCGATAGCCAGCGCGGCCATCTGCTCAAGAAATTCATGGGCCACGGCCATGGCGCCCCCGTTGGGGGTATTGGGCAGAATGGCGGCAAACTCCTCGCCGCCATAGCGGACCACGGTATCTCCGGCCCGTTTGAGGACACAACGCAGGGCGTCGGCCACCTTCCGCAGGCATTCGTCGCCCTTGTCCCGGCCATGGATTTCGTTAAATTTTTTAAAATCATCAAGATCCACCATGAGCAGGGAAAGAGGAACCGCGGCCCGCCGGGCCCGATTCCATTCCCGGCCCAGGATTTCATCAAAATAACGGCGATTGCCCACTTCGGTCAAACTATCACACGGCACCATGTGCATCAGGCGGCGATTCATGGTATCCAATTGGCGGGTAAGCTCGACCAGCTCCTGCTCCCGGGCCTTGCGCCGATCGGTTTCCCGCTTCAGTTTCAGGGCGGCGCGGACCCGGGCCAGCAGCTCGATCTCCTTGACCGGCTTGATGATATAGTCTGTCGCGCCCACGGCGAAAGCCTGGGCAAGCGCTTCATCATCATCGCGGACCGTAACCATGATCACCGGAATATCCCGCAACCCATCCTGCGCCTTTATCCGGCGACAGGTTTCTATACCGTCCATGCCCGGCATCATGACATCCATGAGGATCAGATCTATCCTTTTTTCCTCCGCCTCGGCGTCCTCGGTCGAGGCCAGCATTTCCAGGGCGTCCGAGCCGCTTCTCACACAATAAAGGTCCGCATATCCCTCCTGCTGGAGCATCTCCTCCAGCAGCATCAGGTTTACGGGAATATCGTCAACAATAAGGATTGCCATTTTCACTCCGATATTTTAGGAGCCGTTTAAAAAATAACCGGTACAATTCCGACCATTCCCTTACGGCTCCTTCCACCGTTTTGGCCATACGCAATGGCCACGTTATTTTTCCGCAACGGCTTAAGACACGGGCGATGGACAGGCGCCGCCTGAACGCACCTCTTTCCCGGTCTGGATTCATGGTATAGAATCATGCCGGATTTTAAAAGAGACATATTATGACAGACGCGGAAAAAAGGGGGAAACACACATGTCCGTAACACAAAACCAAAGGGTTACAAAGCGACAACCGTTGGAATCGCGGCTTCTTGCGATTTCAACAAAAATCTTTTTAATCTTTTCGCTGTTCCCGCCAACAGGACGAATATGACCTACACCCCCATCATCGGCACCCTTGGCTACATTCTCTCTCCTGACCGGAGCCAAACCCTTCTTGTCCATCGCAACGCCCGCCCGGCCGATGCCCACTTGGGCAAGTACAACGGGCTCGGCGGCAAAATGCGGCCCAACGAGGATGTTCTTACCTGCCTCACCAGGGAAATCAAGGAAGAAGCCGGGATCGACTGCGAGGAGATACTGCTGCGCGGAACCATCAACTGGACCGGCTTCGGTCCGCGGGGGGAAGACTGGCTGGGCTTCATCTTCCGGATCGACTGCTTCCGCGGCATACCCTTTGCCGAAAATGAAGAAGGGGCGCTCGCCTGGCACCCCATTAACCACCTGCATCTCCTGCCGATGTGGGAAGGAGACCGCTATTTTCTGCCTCTGGTTTTTGACTCCGACCCCCGCATCTTCCATGGCCATCTTCCCTACAAAGACGGCCAACCGCTGAGCTGGAGCTTCACCAGAATCTGATTGTTATCGCCCCCGGACCGGGAGCAGCCAAGGCTTATCAGCCGCAGCTTTTGGCGGTGTTGGAATCCAAGGTGTCATAAGCCTTGCTGTAAAGATAATCGTTTCCATACACCAATTCTTCGGGAGAAAGCCTGGCCTAGGAGCCGTCCTTGGCGCACCGCACATTTTTCTTGTAAAACAGGACAGTAAACCACCATTGCCTTGACTGACCGCACAAAGAAACCTGCCACAATGTGGCACAAGCCCTTGGAAAATTGTTTCCCTGCCGCCGCATCTTCCCCGTTGTTTCTCCATTGCCTGCCGGTTCCGGAACCAATCGCGCTTATTAACCATCTGATAAAACTCGATAAAGATATTGTTTTCGTCTTGTTTTTCATGTTTATACTGAAAGGTATTTTTTATTTTCGCTCCTGGATCATGGAAACACAAGGCCAATCATCATGCTGTCATGCACACGCCGGATGCATTCATGCGCACCGAATCACTGATGGGACGCTGCCTCCGGGGCTTCGTCTTTTTTTGCCTCCTGACGGCGCCGACATCGGTCCTGGCCATGCCGATACCGGTGGTTATTACCCCGGAACAAGGCTCCTATTCCCTGGCAAAACATCTCGAACTCCTTGAAGATCCGGCCGGAAACCTGACGATCACCGACCTCGTTTCAGGGCAAGCCGAGACCCGCTTTACCCCTTCAACCGCCGCCACCCCCAGCTTCGGCTTTACCACTTCGGCGGTCTGGACTCGTTTTACGGTGAAAAACAGCCTGCCCCATTCCGTGGAATACTTTCTCGAAGTAAAATACCCGCTCCTTGATCAAATAGATTTGTATACCCCCACCGGCACAGGCGCCTTCACCGTTCTCAAGGCCGGCGACCGCTTCCCTTTCAAGCAGCGGGCCATCCAGCACAAAAACAACATCTTCCCGGTCAGGCTTGTCCCGGGCGAGCAGAAAACCCTGTACCTCCGCTGTGAGACGACCAGCTCCCTGAACCTGCCGCTCATGCTGCATTCGCCTGCCTGCCTGGCCGGAGAAATCAGCCTGGAGCAAACCCTGCTCGGCATCTATTACGGCATCCTGCTGGTCATGATGATCTACAATTTTTTCATCTATCTTGGCCTCAAGGACAGCACCTATCTCTACTACGTTCTTTTTGTCTTCACCTACATGCTGTTCCAGTTGAGCGTCAACGGCATGGCTTTTCAGTATTTCTGGCCCAACCGAATCTGGTGGGCCAATAACTGCACCCCCTTGTTTATTTTCCTCTCCTACATCTTCGCCACCCAGTTCACCCGAAACATTCTCGATACGGCAAAAAACATCCCCCGGATCGACACCATTCTCCGGGCGGGTCTGGTCCTCTCCGTAATCGGCGCCGTCCTGACCCTTTTTGTCGGCTATCACCTGAGCATCCGGCTCGCGACCCTGATGAGCCTCACCGTGGTTGCCCTGATCGTTGCGGGCTTTATCTGCATGATCAAAGGCTACCGCCCGGCCCGTTATTACTTCCTGGCCTGGTCTGTTTCCATGCTGGGGGTAACGGTGTATGCCCTGAAAACCTTCGGTATCCTGCCCCACATCTTCATTACCCACTGGGGCATCCAACTCGGCTCGGCCTGGGAGGTCATCCTGTTGTCCATGGGACTTGCCGACCGGTTCCAGCTCATGAAGCAGGACAAGGAACAGATGCAAACCGTCTACGCCAGACAACTCGAAGAGGCACACGGCGAGCTGGAAAAATCCTTCCGGGATCTGGAAGAGTTTAAAAACTCCCTGGAGGTTCTGGTTGAAGAACGAACCGCGGACCTGAGCCGGGTCAATGAGGATCTCGCCAGGGAGGCCACGGACCGGCAAAAAGCCGAAGCCCGGGCAGAGGCGGCCAGCAAGGCGAAATCCCAATTTCTCGCCTCCATGAGCCATGAGATCCGCACCCCGATGAATGCCATCCTCGGCATGACGAACATGGCGGCAAAACTGGCGGAAACCGCAAAACTGCAACAGTACCTCGCCATTATCCAAGACTCCGGCAAGGCGCTGCTTGCCCTGATCAACGACATCCTTGATTTCTCAAAGATCGAGGCCGGCCGCCTTGATCTGGAGTGCGCCAATTTTGATCTGCGGGAAACCATGGAGAGCCTGGCGGACCTGTTCGCCAAGCAGGCGGCGGACAAGGGGCTGGAATTACTGCTCAGCGTACGGGGCGACTCGCCCTGCGCCGTGATTGGCGACGCCCTCCGCCTGCGGCAAATTCTGATCAACCTGGTCAACAACGCCATCAAGTTTACGGCACAAGGCGAGGTCGCCATCACGGCGCACTGTGAAAAACAGAGCGCCGACCAGGCAGTGCTGCATTTTTCCGTGCGGGATACCGGCAGCGGGATCAACCATGACCAAATACGGCAACTCTTCAGCGAATACACCCAGGCAAACAGCTCAACCTCCAGGCTTTACGGGGGAACCGGCCTTGGTCTTGCCATCAGCAAGCAGCTGGTCACCCTGATGGGCGGAGAAATCAGCGCCGAAAGCGAGCCGGGCAAGGGCAGCACCTTCCACTTCACCATCCGGGTGCAACTGCAGCCTCTGGAAAAACAACAGCCCCTCACTCTTCCTGCCTCGGTTGCCGGCGCCAGAATTCTGGTGGCGACCGGTCATCCTGCCCTACGGGAAACCTTGCTGGAGATGCTCTCCGGCTTCGGTTGCAAGGCCGAAGCCCTTTCGCTTCCGGAACAAAAGGGCTCGACCCTGCCCATGGCCTTGCTGTCCGGGGATCATGCGCTTCTTGTTCTCGACAGCTCCCTGGCCGGGCTCGACCTGCCTCTTTTCCTGAAAGAGCGCCACGCCAACCAGCCGAACACCCCCGCGATTCCGGTCATCATTCTCACTCCGCTCGACACGGAAACCGCCCCGGAAAACATCAAGGGCTGCCCCGGGGTCATTCTCCTGAACAAGCCGATCAAGCAATCATACCTCTACGAGGCAATCAGCGCCTGCCTGGGAACAATAATCGCACCGGCCGCCGCCTCCCTTTCGCCTGCCATGGAAAACGACAGAAAACGGTTCAAGACCCTGGCCGGCAAACAGGTGCTTGTGGTCGAGGACGACCCGGTAAACCAGATGGTGGCAAGTCAACTCTTGACAAGAGTCGGCATTCTGGTTGATATAGCGGGCAACGGTCAGGAGGCGCTCAACGCCCTGCAAGACAAAACCTATGACGCAGTCCTGATGGATGTCATGATGCCGGGGATGGACGGTCTGGCCGCAACCAGGGTCATCCGCCAGACCCTGCGGCTGGACCTGCCCATTATCGCCCTCACCGCCAACGCCATCAAGGGCGACCGGGAAAAATGCCTTGAAGCCGGCATGGACGAGTATCTGACCAAGCCCGTGGAAATTCAGCGTCTCTATCAGACCCTGGAAAAATTGATGGTCTCGTAAAAAGAGAAAGCCGTCACCGGGCCGCGACACGAAATCAAAGAGTTACAGATTGCCAACCGTTGTAATCGCGGCTTTTCTTTTGCGATTGCAACAAAAATTAATCGCCATGCGACCATGATCCCAACCACCATCACAACCTTGAGCCTGCTCCTGGATGAAAGCGCCCGGTCCTTCGGAGACCGGCCCGCTGTGGGCTTCGCCTTTCAGCCGCCCGTGCCCTATGGGGAGTTCCGGCACAAGGCCCTGGAGGTCGCGGCCCTGCTCAAGGAGCGCGGCATCAAAAAAGGCGATCGGGTGGCGATACTCGCCGACAACTCGCCCCAATGGGGCATGGCCTATTTCGGTATCGTCCGCCTGGGGGCAATCGCCGTGCCGATTCTCCCCGATTTTCCGGAGGCCGACGTCAAGCATATCCTGAACGAGACCGGGGCGAAGATTATTTTCACCACCCAGCGCCAGTTGGAAAAGCTCTATGAGCTTCCCGGCAACAGGCTCAAGACCGTGATCACCCTGGATGACGCCGTTGACCAGAACAATCTTGTAATCACCCTCCCGTTCGGCAAATTTCTCATCACCGCCCGGGATCTGCCGGAAAAGAAAAAAGCCTTGGCCACGGATCTGGCCGAGCCGGACGACACCGCCTCGATCATCTATACCTCCGGCACCTCGGGCCACGCCAAGGCCGTAATGCTGAGCCATAACAACTTCATCAGCAATGTCCGGGCCACCCTGGCCATCTTTCCCGATGAGCCGGTCCAGGGCTGGACCTTTCTTTCGATCCTGCCCATGTCCCACGCCTATGAGTTCACCACCGGCTTCCTGGTGCCTCTGGCCACGGGCTCCCGCATCGTCTATGCGGGCAAAACCCCGACCCCAACCGTTCTTGGCCGCATTTGCAGGCAGGAGCAGCCCACCATCATGTGCCTGGTGCCCATGGTCATGGAAAAGATCTACAAAAAGAAGGTCCTGCCGGTCATCACCGCCAATGCTTTCATACGGACGGCCATGAAGCTGCCCCTGGTCCGCCGGAGAATTCTGCAAAAAATCGGCCGGAAATTACGGATATTTTTCGGGGGCAAGCTGAAACTGCTCGCCATCGGTGGCGCCCCCCTCAACATCGAGGTGGAACGATTCCTGGCCGAGGCCCAATTCCCTTATCTGGTGGGCTATGGCCTGACCGAGGCCTCGCCCTTGGTCAGCGCCGGGCCATGCGGCGACCGGACCATCGCCCTGGGTTCGGCAGGCAAACCAGTGCGGGATGTGGAGGTCCGGATCGGCACGCCGGACCCGGAAACGGGTTTAGGCGAAATCCTGGTCAAGGGCCCCAATGTGATGCATGGATACCGCAACAATCCCGAGGCAACCGCGGAAGTCCTCGACTCGGAAGGCTGGCTGGCCACCGGCGATCTCGGCTTTCTGGACCCGCAGGGAAATCTGGTGATCAAAGGGCGCTCCAAAAGCGTGATTGTCCTTTCCCACGGTGAGAACATCTACCCCGAGACCATCGAGGAGAAGATCAACGCCTTCCAACATGTGGTGGAATCGCTGGTGCGCGAATGCAACAACCGGCTGGAAGCCTTGATCTATCTCGATTACGAGCTGATCGACGCGGAAACCCGCGGCAGGGACCAGGCCCGGCAGCTGGAGCATATCGCCGAGATTCTCGTAGAGATCAAAAAACAGGTGAACCGGCAGCTGCCCCAGTACGCCCAGCTTTACCAGGTAAGCGAACACCGCGAACCTTTTACCAAGACCGCGACCCATAAAATAAAGCGCTATCTTTACACCAGCCCTGCCTGACCCGATGACCACGAAACAAGGAGTGGAGATGAAAAAGAAAATCGCTGTTGTCGCCCTGACCGGGATACTGGCCGCCGGCCCCGCCTTTGCTTCGGGCTATCGGATACCGGAGCAATCCCTCAATGCCACCGCCCTGAGCGGGGCGTATGCCGCCAACACCCCGGCCGCGGATGCGAGCTATTACAACCCGGCCAACATGAGCTGGCTGGAAAACAAGTGGCAGACCGACGCGAGCCTCACCTGGATTCACCTGGCCAGCGTAGAATATACGGATAATGCCGTTGCCTCATACAACAGCGGCTCCAGAACAGAGGATTTCGCCCTGCCCAACCTGCATGTCGTCTCCCCGGAATACAACAACTTTCGCTTCGGCCTTTCCGTGGTCTATCCCTACGGCCTTTCAAAGCGGTGGGACAACGCTTTCCCAAAGACTTCAGCCGAAGAATTCACCCTGAAAACCTATGAAATCAACCCCACTGTTTCTTATAAGATAGGCGATACTCTTTCCATCGGCGGCGGAGTACGGGCAATGTATGCGGAGGGTGTGGTAAAAAGCCGAGGAACGATCGCCGGCCCGACAACCATCAGCCGCGACATGAGTGGCGACACCACCGAATACGGCTACAATCTGGCACTGACCTACCGACCCGTGGAAAACCTCTCCCTGGCCGCCACCTACCGCTCCAAAATTGATCTCGACATAGAGGGAGATGCCCGCCTCGCTTCCAGTATTAATGGCGCAAGCTATTCAGGAGGAACCTCCGTCTCGGTTCCCGCTCCGGCGGTGTTGACTTTGGCAACCGCCTATACCTGCAACGGCGGCAAAACCACCGCCGAATTCACCTACGACAAGACCTTCTGGAATGCCTACGACAAACTCGACTTCAACTATAATTCAACTGTTGTAGATGGGCTTGGCGTCCTTCAGGCGGCCTTCGATAATCCCAAAGCCAAAAACTGGGTCAATTCCGAAGCCTTCCGCCTCGGCCTGACCCACAGGCTCAACACCCAATGGACCATCATGGCCGGGTTCGCCATCGACAAGAACCCGGTTCCCGATCAGACCCTGGGCTTCGAGCTGCCGGACTCCGATGCCAAAATTTACTCCTGCGGCCTGCGCTACCAGCCGACCGACACTCTCACTGTCGGCGCGGCTTATCTTTTTGACGACAAGGAAAGCCGCAGTGTGGTCAACAACGGCGTCAACGGCACCTTCGACAATTCAGCCGCCCATCTTGTTACCGCCGGGCTGCAATACCGCTTTTAAGGCGACCAAAATAACATGACTGAAACTTCGGCGGCTTCCGCCCCCACTTATCCCCCGGACGTCCACTGCCTCAAGCTGGGCGAACGGGAAATCTTTTTGATCGGCACGGCCCATATCTCCAAGGAGTCCGTGGATCTGGTCCGCCAGGTTATTGCCGGCGAAAGGCCGGACTGCGTCTGCGTGGAGCTTGACGAGAAACGCTACGAGGCCCTGGCCAAACGCAAGACCTGGGAGCTTCTCGACCTCAAGGAGATCATCCGCAAGAAACAGCTCTCCACCCTGCTGATCAACATGGTCCTGGCCTCTTACCAGAAAAGGCTCGGGGATCAGATGGGGGTCAAGCCTGGCACCGAACTGCTGGAGGCGGTGCAGGAAGCGGAGAGGCACGGAATTCCCGTGGCGCTCTGCGACCGGGATGTGCGGGTCACCCTGCGCCGGGCCTGGAATTCCACCTCGTTCTGGCGCAAGAACTACCTGCTGGCCAGCATTCTCACCAGCATGTTCGAGGAGACCGAGATCACCGAGGACAAGCTGCGGGAGCTGAAGGAGAGCGATGTTCTTTCCGAGCTGCTCAGTGAACTGGGCCAAGCCATGCCCGAACTCAAACGGGTGCTCATTGACGAGCGGGACACCTTTCTGGCGGAAAAAATCAAGGCTGCCCAGGGCAAAAGACTAGTAGCCGTGGTGGGAGCCGGGCATGTGGCGGGAATCAAGGAGGCGCTGGGCGAGGACCGCAGCGACCGAATGGAGGCCATCAACATAATTCCGCCCGTTTCCCCGGTCTGGAAGGTGGTTGGCTGGGCCATCCCCGCCCTGATCGTGCTCGCCCTGATCGTGATCGCCTTTACCAAAGGCACGGCCGTGGCCGGAGACAATCTGCTCTTCTGGATTCTGGCCACCGGTCTTCCCGCCGCCCTCGGGGCCATCCTGGCGCTGGCCCACCCCTTGACCATTCTCGGCGCCTTTGTGGGAGCGCCCATCACCACCCTGCTGCCCGTGCTCGGCGTGGGGCATCTCACGGCCTTCATTCAGGTCATGGCCCAGCCGCCGCTGGTGATTGAGTTTGAAACCGTACTCAAGGACATGGCCACTTTCCAAGGCTGGTGGCGCAACCGGCTGTTGCGGCTCTTCCTGGCCTTTATGCTGCCGAGCATCGGGGCCATGGCCGGCATGTGGGTCGGTGGCTCCAGGATTATCTCCAACCTTTTTTAGGCCCTGTTACGAAAAAACCTCTTCCCTATCGAGCATTTCGTTGCAGCGCCTTATGCCGTCCCTGATCACAGGACGGCGATATTCTCTTAATTACAACGGGTTAGGCTAAAAACATGAGCAAAAAATTATATCTTACGGGCAAAGAGGCCCGCCACCTGCGCGGCCTGGGGCACCATCTTTCCCCCCTGGTCATGATCGGCAAGGATGGCGTTACCGACAATCTCACCGCCGCGCTGGAAGAGGTGCTGGCCGCGCACGAACTGGTCAAGGTCAAGCTCCAGGACGGCTGCCCCTACGCCCGGGTCGAGGCCGCCGAGCTGCTGGCCCAGAAGTCCAAAAGCCGGATCGCCCAGATCATCGGCAAGACCTTTCTGCTCTTCCGCGAGAACAAAGAGTTGAAAGAGGACAAGAAGATCAAAGTGCCGTCCGGCAAAAAATGATGGACTTGCAATAACCGTTGTAATCGCGGCTTCTTTTACGATTTCAAAGAATTCTTGTCCAGGCACCGATATGCGCGATTACCTCGACCTGCTGAAAACCGCCGACCAGGATGCCATCCGCGCCCGGCGGGCAGAGACGGCCACCCGGTTGGCCCAACCCAAGAAGGGCTTTCTGCGCTTCCGCGAGCCCTATGAGACCTTGCACCATCTGCGGGCGCGGTGCACCGATTTCAGCCAGGATGCGGTGACCATCGGCGCTGCCGAGGAACTGGGGGAAACGGACCAGCGCCTGGTGCATGACGCCATGCGGGCTTTCATGCCGTGGCGCAAGGGGCCTTTCAAGGTGTTCGGGGTTGAAATCGAGGCGGAATGGCAGAGCTGGCGCAAGTGGAACCGATTGCTCCCCGCCCTGCCCGACCTCACCGGCAAGGTCGTGGCCGACATCGGCTGCAACAACGGCTACTACATGTTTCGCATGCTGGAGCAGAAACCGCGCTGCGTTGTCGGACTGGAGCCTTTTCTCCAGCATTATTACTGCTTCAAGACCCTCCGCCACCTGGCCGGAGCGGAGGAACTGTTCATCGAGCTGATGGGGGTGGAGGATATTCCCCTCTTCCCGTCCTGTTTTGATGTGGTGTTTTTGATGGGCATCATCTATCATCGCATCTCGCCGGTGGAGATGCTGCGGGAAATCCGGGCGGCCATGCAACCGGGCGGGGTTTTGATTATAGAATCCCAGGCCATCCCGGGCGAGGAGCCGGTGGCTCTTTTCCCGGAGGAGCGCTACGCCAAGGTGCCTGGCACCTATTTCGTGCCCACGGCCAGCTGCCTGCGCAACTGGCTGATCCGCACCGGCTTTGCCGAGGTGGAGATCTTTTGCAGCCACCCCATGAGCAGCGAGGAACAACGGAAAACAGCCTGGATGACCTTTGAATCCTACGAGGATTTTCTCGACCCGCGCAACCCGGCCCTGACCGTGGAAGGCTACCCAGCCCCCCTGCGGGTCTTTCTCCGGGCGGTGAACCCTTCTTAAATAATCGGTACAGATCAACCCTCTACCCCAAAAGGTGGCAACATGGCAAAACCGAACTATCAATACGAAAAACGGCAGCGAGAGCTGGCAAAGAAAAAGAAGAAAGAAGAGAAGAAGCAGCTGCTGCAGGAAAAGAAGGAGCTCCCGTCAGATGCCGAGGCAGATCAGCCAACGGATGCCGAGGCAGACTAAAGCCGATCTTGTTCAGCCGGCATCTTTCTCTTAGGGCGGCCGGCAGGACGGGCAACGCGTATCTCCACAAATTCAAGGAGTTATTCCAGTCCTTCTTGACTTCCCGCAACCCATCCGCATAGAATGGGGGAGACAAGGAGGCATGCCATGGCGATCACGATCAACAGCAACAGCTCTTTAGCCGTAAGCCAACTGGGGCACAGCCAGAAAAACCTCGCCTCATCCCTGGAAAAGGTCACGTCCGAACGGCGCAACAAGGCGGCGGACGATACCGGCGGAATGGCCGTCGCCGACAGCCTGCTCAGTCAGGCCCGGGGAACGGGACAGGCGTTGCGCAAGGCCAACGATGCCATCTCCATGGCCCAGGTAGCGGACAACGCCCTGGGCCAGTCAACGGCCCTGGTGCAATCCATCCGCCAAAAAGCGGTGCAGGCCGCGGACGCCGACCAGACCGCGGAAGCCCGTCAAGCTCTTCAGGGCGAGATCAACGATTCCCTGGCCCAGCTCGACCAGATCGCCCAGGAGACCACCTACAACGGGCAACAGTTGCTCTCCGGCACCTTTACCGGCAAAGAGGTGCAATCGGGCGCAAAAAGCGGCAAAACCATCAAGCTGTCCATCGCCGCGGCAACAACGAACAAACTGGCTAACCTCTCCGAGGTCAGTGTCCTGAACCAGGAAAGCGCCCAGGGCACAATCAAGATTGCCGATGAAGCTCTCGGGCAGATCAACGCCTCCCGGGCCGACCTCGACTCCACCCGGAACCAGCTTGCCGCCACCATCAATAACCTGGACGCCGCCGGCACCAACCTGTTGGCCGCCGCCTCAACCCCCGCCGATGTGGACCTGGCGGAAGAGGCTATCAACTTCACCACCATGAAGGTGCTGACCGAGGCGAAATCCCTTGCCCTGGTCCAGACCAAAAACATGAATAAGCAGAATGTCTTGAGCCTGTTGCAAGGCTAGCTATCCGGTTGGCAGCGGTAAAATAGCCCACTCCTTCCCGCCGCAAACACAAATCTGATTATCACTAATCTTCAACCAGTTCTTTAGCGTCATTCCCGCGCAGGCGGGAATCCAGGCGATCTGGCTAATTTTTCTGGATTCCCGCCTGCGCGGGAATGACGGCGGTCATGTTGGGTGGAAAATAAAAAAAACCGTGTTTTGTCAGCCGGTTGCCCTGTCGGTCTTGAATGTCGGCTGAAGTTGAATGGTAATCAGAAACACAAAAGCCCGAATCGCCATGCCAGGCGGTTCGGGCTTTTTCAGGTAAAAATAACGGGAAGATGTACTTCTGTTGAAATCGCAAAAAACCGCAATTACAAAGGTTATTGCGGGAAAACTCTTTGATTTTTGGTTGCGGACCTGCGGCCTTTTTCCTTTTTTTACCGAGCTAGCTATTTTTCAGCCGGGGGCTCGACGGTTACCCGGGAAGCCTGACGTTGCCCCGCAAAAGAAAGGACCTGGCCGGGACAATTCACCACACAATTGCCGCAGCGCATGCAATCGGCGCTTTTGACCCTGCCGATGCTCCGCATACTGCCGGGATTGGTCTCAATCGGGCAGACCTTCTCGCACAAACCGCACTCGCGGCAACCGTCTCCGATCTCAAGCCGATAGGCGCGCAGCCCGATAAGGCCCTGAAAAAGGCCCATGGGACAGATACTGCACCATGACCTCGGCTTCCAGATCAGGCCAAGCCCTATGCCCATGCCCATGGAAATGGTCCACATCATCACAAACGCGGCCCCGATTTTTCCGGGATCGCCGCCGGCCAGGATCAGCCGGGAGGCCAACAGGCTCATCATCAGAACAAAAACAACCCATCGGAACCATTGCGCCTTGAAGATCGGCAGCATCTTTTGATGACGGCTGACCAAGGAGAGAATCCGCTCATGGAAAGAACCCATGGCGCAGAACCAGCCGCAATAATAACGGCCCCGAAACAAGGCCAGCATGAGCATGAAAACCAGCAGGGCTATGGCAATATAGCCCAGATACGGCCAGAAATATCCCCCGACCACCACAAGGGGCACAAGGGGTGCAAGGGCAATCTGCCAATATTTACGATTCTTCTTTTCTTTCATCTTCACCACCTTCCGGGCCATGGATCGCAACTTTCAATATCGTACCCACCGGAGGCCCCCCTGCCGATGCCAACCGCACAAGATTAAGAATGTAATTAAAAAGTTCATTTCCTAAATAAGCAAAAGCTTAACCTTTGTCAAGCAATAATATCTCCAGCCCCTTGCCTGCAAGGGGAATGGGACAAAAAATTAGAAAAACAAAATGAGGCAATGCGGATCAGCGCATTGCCCCGTTCGATTCCCCAAGGCAGGGGAGCAACTTACCAGAAAAAACAACAAAGAAGAGGAGCAAATTTTTTTGCTCTGCCAAGAAGAACCGGGACGGGAGGTTCTCGCACAGAGCGGCACGTCAGGGTAACGCTGAAATATCCGGCTGGCCGGGAGGCTGCTCAGGCCCGGGGTTTCAACCCGGCTTCAAGCCGCAAGACCATTCGGGCAAGCCTCTGGTTGTGCGCAACCTGATCAACCATATTTGCCTTGAAATTTTCCCTGGCGAATTGGGCCGCGGTTCTGCCGTCTTCCGCAACAAGCCTGGGGTCCGCGCCCCGGTCAAGCAGCAGATTGACGACCTCAATCCGCCCGTTTTTGGCCGCCGCCATGAGCGGGGTCAAGCGGTTTTTCCCTACCCGACAATTCGGATCCGCCTTGTAATCGAGCAGGAGCGCCGCGATCCGCGCATCCTCCTTGTGAACCGCAAGCCAGAGCGGCGTCCTGCCGTCATGGTCGGCGACATTGGGCTGAGCGCCGAAATCCAACAGCCTGGAAACAATGGCCGGATTGCCCGGAGCGATGGCGCAGTGGAGCGCGGTGGTGCCGTCATCCGTGGCGGAGTTGACCGCTTGGACATTGGCCTTGACCAGAACATGATCGATCCCTTCCACAAAACCCTGGGCAGCCGCCTGCATGAGAATGGTCTTGCCGGTTGCATCGACCACGAAAAAATCGTCCTGGCGCTGAAACCGTCCGAAAAAGCCCCTCTTACGGTCATCCCCTTCTTCATCACGCAGCTCCTTGGATCTGCTCACCCTGACCAGAAAAAAGGTAATAATCGCCACGAGGGCAAAGAGAGCCAAGATGGCGGTGTATCCATCGGACATGTGGGTAACTCCTCTTGTTCCGCGCCTCTTCCAAAGGGGAAAACGTGCGCCGATTGCCACACATTTTTTGCGCGTTCCCTTGACCTGAAACACGATACCACAAGCATAGCATTGAAAGCCCCGGAGGCAAAGCGCGGAAGGGGCGAAACGGTGTTTTTTTGTTGCTCTTTTGCGGACAATCGCCAATAGTGGCGATTTATTGATACGCAAAGGAAAAATACGGCATGAACATCCCATCCAAGGAAATACACGGCA
>DASWIU010000058.1:0-6700 GCA_036397515.1 Desulfurivibrionaceae bacterium
CCTACGACCAAGCAAGCTCCACCGGACAGCGCGTTGCGGTGTACCCCTCGCATTCTCCGGTCTGGTGCTGAGCGATGCGCCTTTCAAGATTATCGGTGTGCCCGGTATAGTAGCTCCCATCTGCGCAACGAAGGATGTAAACCCAAAACATTTCAAGTCGCTCGCAAGATGTTTTTGATGATTCGAAAAAAATCACTGAACATAAGAAAAATTCCGTTCGCCCTGAGCCCTTCGTCAAGCTCAGGAGAGCCCTGTCGAAGGGTGGCCCTGTTTACCAAAAAATCAGTCCAGAATCAGCCCGCCGATCACCTCGCTGATCCCGGCAAGCCCGTTGTCCGTTACATACCGCCCAAGGCCTTCGACGATCTCCTGACTGGCGCGGGGATTGACGAAGTTCGCGGTGCCGACCTCGATGGCGGTGGCGCCGGCCAGGAGAAATTCCAGGGCATCCTCCGTCGTGCTGATACCGCCGATGCCGATCACCGGGATCTTCACCGCCTGGGCCACCTGCCAGACCATGCGCAGGGCGATGGGCTTGATCGCCGGGCCGGACAGCCCCCCTACGATATTGGCCAACTTCGGTCTTCGGCTTTTGGCATCAATGGCCATGCCCAGCAGGGTGTTGATCAGGGAGACCGCCTGCGCCCCACCCGCCTCCACGGCCCGGGCGATCCGGGTGATGTCGGTGACATTGGGGGAGAGTTTGACGATCACCGGCAGAGTGGTGTGCGCGCACACCGCACGGGTAACAGCCTCGGCCATTGCCGGATCGGTGCCAAAGGCGACGCCGCCCTTTTTCACGTTGGGGCAGGAGATATTGATCTCCAATCCGCTGATCCCTTCCACCTCACTCAACCGTTGGGCCAGGGTCTGATACTCTTCCAGGCTGTCGCCCAGGATATTGACGATCACCCGGGTGCCTATCCCGCGCAGGTAGTCCATTTTCTCGGCAATAAAACAGTCAAGCCCCACGTTTTCAAGGCCGATGGCGTTGAGCATGCCGCCGGCCGTTTCCACGATGCGGGGCGGGGGATTTCCTCGGCGCGGTTCCAGGGAAATTCCCTTGACCACCACGCCGCCCAGGTGATGGAGATTGACGTAGGGCGCAAATTCCTTGGCATAGCCGAAGGTCCCGGAGGCGGTGAGCACGGGATTCTTGAAAACGAGGCCACCGATGGTGACGCGCAGATCGGGTTGGGTCATAGCCAGGCTACCTCCTCGGCCTTAAATACCGGACCGTCCTTGCAGACATGGAGGTAAGAGCCGGACAAATCCGCCCGGGGTATCGCGCAGCCGAGGCAGGCGGAAATCCCGCAGGCCATCATGGTTTCCAAGGAGACTTGACACTCCCAGCCCTGTTTTCGGCATTGACTGACCACCGCCTTCAGCATCGGGTGCGGGCCGCAGGTGCATACCGTCCACGGAAGGCCGGGATCAAGATGCTGCGGGAGAAGCTCGGCCACAAAGCCATGGTGGCCAAGGCTGCCGTCGTCGGTGGCAAGATGAGTTTCCGTTGCGCCGACATCCATGAAATCCCGGGGCAGGGGACCCAGTTCAGCGGCATTCCGAGCGCCGAGCAAAACGACACATTTCGGGGGTCTGGTGGTGCGCAGAATCTCCCTGGCGAGGAAATAGAGAGGGGCAATGCCCATTCCGCCGCCGACCAGACAGATCGCCGGTTTCCCGGCGAGATCAAAACCGTGGCCCAACGGGCCGGTCAGGTTCAACTGCTGGCCGGGAGTCATGGCGGCGAGAAGCCGGGTCCCCTTGCCGACAACCTTATACAGAAGCTGCACCTGCACGTTGCCAATGGTCTGATGAATAGAGAGAGGCCGCCGGAGAAGCGGGTCGGAACAGGGGGTGGTCTGCACCATGACAAACTGGCCGGGCCGAGCATTGGCCGCGATTTCAGGAGCCTTGAGGGTCAGACGGAATATTTCCGGGGTGAGTTGTTCCTGGCGGACGATCTCGGCCTGTTCTTCAAATTGATCCATGCTTTTTCCAAATTGTTTTCACGTGGAGCGCCCTTCCATTCGCCTTGCATATTGCCCTTCGACAGGTTCAGGGTGAACGGTTGGCTGATAGATTTTCATCCGTTCACCCTGAACCTGTCGAAGGGTTGCACAATGCTTTTCGGTCTGGATTCAGCGCTTAACCACATGAAAATAAAGGTTATTTTGTTTTTTGTCCTGACAGGATAAGCGATAAAACCCGCTCGAGATCATCGTGGGAGTAGTACTCGATTTCCAATTTTCCCCGGGTGCCGCTTTGGATGATCCGCGCTTTTGTATCCAGATAATTGATCAACCCGTTGGCCAGCGATTTGCAATAGGACTCCGGCAATTCATTTGCCGACTTCCGGGGCTGACGTTTTGCCCCGCTGCCTGCCGAAATCACTTTTTTCTTATATTTTTGGGCCAAGGCCTCTGCCTGCCGAACCGTAAGCCCCTGCTCGACAATCTCGTTTCGAACCTCACGCATGGACGCTTCGTCGCCAACGCTGAGCAGTACCCGCGCATGCCCCATGCTCAAGACGCCGCGAACCAGATCCTCCTTGGCATACCCGGGAAGCTGGTTGATCCGCAGGGCATTGGCCACGGTGGACCGCTCCTTGCCGACCCGCCTTGCCACCTCTTCCTGGGTCAGATGAAACTCCTTTACCAGGCGGAGGTATGCCTCCGCTTCTTCCAGAGGGTTCAGGTCCTGACGCTGGATGTTTTCGATGAGAGCCAGCTCAAGACGATCCAGTGGGGTGACGTCTTTTACCAGAACAGGCACCTCGTCGAGCCCCGCCATCTTAGCGGCCCGCCAACGCCGTTCTCCGGCGATGATCTGATAGCGGCCCTCGGCGCCATGCTCACACACCACCAGGGGCAGCAAAACGCCTTTTTCGAGGATCGAGGCCGAAAGCTGGGCCAGCGCCGTATCATTGATATCCTTCCGGGGCTGATCCGGATTTGCCTCGATGAAGTCGATGGGACACAAAAAGTATTCCCGGCCATCGGAACCGCTGGAAGGCAACAGGGCGTCAAGACCCTTGCCGAGGGCCGAGGTTGTTTTTTTAATCATGATTTCACTCCCTCTTTTACCGCAACCTTTGCTTGTTTGCGCAAAAACTCTTTTCCGAGCTGCAAATAACTGAGCGCCCCGGTTGAACGCTTGTCGTAGATGAGCGCCGCCTGTCCATGACTGGGGGCCTCGCTGAGACGAATATTGCGTGGAATCACCGTGTCATAGACACGGCCCTGGAAATGATTTTTTACCTCGGTGACCACCTGATGGGTCAGCTTGTTTCTCCCGTCGTACATGGTCAGCAGTAACCCCTCGATGGCAAGGGTTCGATTGTAGGAGTTCTTCACCAGACGGATGGTCCGAACCAATTGACTCAGCCCCTCAAGGGCAAAATATTCACATTGCAGGGGGATCAGCACCGTGTCTGCCGCCGTGAGGGCGTTGATGGTCAACAGCCCCAGGGACGGGGGGCAGTCGATAAAAATGTAGTCATACTCTCCGCGAACCGAGGAAAGAACGTTGTCCAGGTAGCGTTCGCGCTTCACCGCGGTCATCAGTTCAACCTCAACCCCGATCAGGTCGATATGCGTGGGAAGAACAGAGAGTTTTTTCAGCCCCGGCGCCGGCTGGACAACCTCCCGGGTCTCGGCCTCGCCCATATAACAATGATAGAGGTGGGTTCCGCCGTTGGCGCGGCTGACCCCCAGACCGCTGGAGGTGTTCCCCTGGGGATCGGAATCCACCACCAAAACTTTTTTGCCCAGCAGCGATACCGAGGCGGCCAGGTTTATCGCGGTGGTGGTCTTCCCGACACCACCCTTCTGGTTGGCCAGAGCCACAATTTTTGCGCCATCTCCCATGCTGAAAAACCTCCACCAGGTGCGGGTTTCCGGCAGAATCTCGCCGGATTTTTCGTCGCAGGCCACGGGCGGACGCGAAAAAAGACCAAGTCGCCCGCCTTGAGAGGCATAGTACCATACTCTTCGCCGGGAGACCGCTTAATTTTCACGTTGGGTTTGCTTTTTTACACGACATGTTTCACGTGAAACACATCGTATTTTTCGTTTAATTCTGAGGTGTTAGGAGTACAGCAACAAGCTCGGCGGTGCGTTCCATGTCCCGCAAATCGATGGTTTCTTCGGTGCTGTGCACATGATCCATGCCGATTCCGATGATGGCGGCTTGCAACCCCTTCCCGTTGAAAATATTGGCATCGCTGCCGCCGCCTGCCCGTTCGTAGCGGATTTCTCGCTGGAGGCGGGCGGCGGCCTTGTCAACCCTTTGCAGAACAGAGGCGTTGCGGTCAAGATGCATGGCGGGGTATTCCTGGGTGAGATGGAACTCGAGACGGGGGCGGACGCCCGCCCCGAGCTGCGCGCCTGGGCCGGGAGACCAATGGTCAATGGTGGCCTGAACCGTATCCTTGATCTGCTGGGAAAACGCCGCGAGTTTTTCCGGCGAATGGCTGCGGACTTCCCCTTCCACCAGGACACTCTCGGGAATAATGTTTGTCGCGGTGCCCCCGGTAATGCGGCCGATATTGGCGGTGCTTTCTTCGTCAAGACGGCCCAGCTGCAAGTCGGCAAGGCAACGGGCCGCAAGCTGAATGGCGTTGATCCCCCGCTCGGGGTGCAGACCGGCATGGGCGGCCGCGCCGGTGACGGTGAAGTGAAAATGGTTGGCAGCCGGGGCGCCGATAATGAGCAGATCCACGCCGCTGCTGTCCAGAGCGTAGCCTTCCCTGGCGCGGAGCAGGGAGAGGTCCAAGGCCTTGGCCCCGCGCAGGCCAACCTCTTCGCAGGTGGTGAAAACAAGATCAAAGGAGAGATGCGAAAGGCCCGCCTCTTTTATGGCCCGGATGGATTCAATGAGTATGGCGATACCGGCCTTGTCGTCCCCGCCGAGAACGGTATCGCCCGCACTGGAGAACCTGGTGCCTTCCCGCAGGACCTTCACCCCTCTGGCAGGCTCCACGGTGTCCAGGTGGCAATTAAAAAAAATCGGCTCCCCCGGAAGGCTGCCGGGAAAATGGAAGACCAGATTGTTGGCGTCGGAACCGGTGGTGCTGGCCGAGCTGTCCTCAAAGAGAGCGGCCTCGGGAAACTCTTGTGCGAAGAGGTCTTTGAGAAACATGGCCAGCCTGGCTTCTCCGCCGGAGGGGCTGTCGATGGTACACAGGGCGGTGAAAACCTGGGCAAGGCGTTCGCTGTTGATAAACATATATGCACCTCTATTTACTTGTTGCAATACCGAATGAAATTACATTATATTAGGAATAATTATCAAATGATCGAGCTGTATCCGCGCGGAGCTATCAGCGTTGACTGGGAAAGAATAATGCACCTGTTGCAACCAGGCGAGAAAATTATCTCGGAAAACCCCGGGGCAAAGGCAGAGAGTGTCGCAACGCTTGTCGGGCGCGGCTTAACGCAAAACATCCGGCAAGACGGACGTTTCGGCTTGCACACTATAACCGTTTGACACGATATCGGAGGTGACACCATGGCAATATTCAAATGTGAAAAATGCGGGGCGACCAAAGAGGGCAGATGCAAGCCCAAGAAATGCGCCGATTGCGGCGGCAGCGACTGCATGGCCAAAAAAGAGGAAAAAGCCTCGGGTTGCGGGTGCGGCTGCAGTTGCAAGGCAAAAAAATAGTCCTGCCCGGTAAGGATGGGCTCCATGAAGGCTTCCGCGGATGATGCGGGAGCCTTTTTTTTGCCAAAAATCCGCCAAGGCATTGGGCCGTGCCCTTGGATAGGATATAAAGAATCTCAGACACCATCGTTCTACGGTGGAGCAGGCAGATTAATCGGCCAAAGAGGGCAGGGAGATGAACGAGGCAGGCAGTCAGGCGACCCACACCATTGTGTTTGAGCCCAGCGGCCGAAAGGTACAAGCCGGGGCAGGCATGTCGATCATCAAGGCGGCCCGCGAGGCTGGCATCCACATCAATGCTTCCTGCGGCGGCAGCGGGGTGTGCGGCAAATGCAAGGTCATCATTGAGGAAGGCGAGGTTGCCGGGGGACTCAGCGAAAAATTCAGCGCCCAGGAGAGGGAAACCGGCTATCGCCAAGCCTGCACGGCAACCATTGCCGGAAACGCGGTAATCCGGGTGCCCGAATCCTCCGGGCTGAAAAGCGGCGGCCTGGGGACTGCCGTGCCGCTCAGGCATCGGGCTCGGATGCGGGTGTACGACATCGAGGAGCTGCGGGAGCAAGGGATCTTTGTTCCCCCGGTGGTCAAGCTTTGTCTGGATGTTCCTCCGCCAACGGCTCAGGACAACATGGCCGATGCCGGCCGGGTTATCCATCTGCTCAGCAGCCGGTACGATGAACACCGGGTGGTGTTCAACCTTGCCGTATTGCGGATGCTGCGCAAGGCCCTGCGGGAAGACAATTTCCGGATTACCGTTACCTGCGCCCGAGCGGTGAATGTCTCGGGCAAATCCTATCTCACCAACATCCAGGGCGGCGATTGGACCCACCGCAGCTTCGGCCTTGCCTTTGACATCGGCACCACCTCGGTTTACGGGGTGCTGGTGGACCTCAATTCCGGCAAGGTTCTGGCCCGGGCCGGGGAATACAACGGCCAGCTGAGCTACGGCGAGGATGTGATCTCCCGAATCATCGTCGCGGAAAAAAAGGAAGGTCTGGTCAAGATGCAGGAGCTGGTGGCGACCACCATC
>DASWIU010000059.1:0-11782 GCA_036397515.1 Desulfurivibrionaceae bacterium
CCCTTTCTTTGGTTCGTTTCTTTGGGCAAGCAAAGAAATGAACAAACTCATTTCATGATATCTTTCCCGGATTTCCCGGACAAATCTTTTTACCAGGCCGCCCCACATACCCTTTGCATTGCCCAAGCTCTCGGGGATATATAGAGCTTGTCCCATTCTTCAACTCTATCTTCAGGATAGCACATGCCCGATCCGGCCGTGGCCATTTTCATCATAACCTATCTCGGCGTGGCCATCGGCCGCATCCCCGGCCTGAGGCTGGACCGCACCGGCATCGCCCTCCTGGGGGCCATCGCCATGATCGCCAGCGGCATCGTGCCGCTCACCGAGGCCATGGCGGCCATCGACCTACCCACCATCATCCTGCTCTACGCCCTGATGGTGCTTTCCGCCCAACTCCGGCTGGGGGGCTTCTACACCTGGGTCGCCGGCCGCACCACCACCCTGCTCGACCGCCCCCGGCTTTTTCTCCTTGCCTGCATGCTGGCGGCGGCCCTGCTTTCCGCCCTGCTGGCCAACGACATTGTCTGCCTGGCCTTCACCCCGGTGCTCTGCCTCGGTCTGCTCACAAAAGGGCTCAACCCCCTCCCCTTTCTTTTAGGCCTTGCCGTAGCCAGCAACATCGGCTCGGCCGCCACCATCATCGGCAACCCGCAGAACATGCTGATCGGCCAGGTCGGCCGTTTGCACTTCGGCAGCTTCCTGCTCTGGTGCGGGCCTCCCGCGCTCCTTGCCCTGGCCGGCGCCTACCTCATTCTCTGCCGCATCTACAAGGGCCGCTTTGCCGCACCCGCAATTGCCCAGAGCATGGCGCCAACGCCGGAATGGCCCGAGTTCGATCGCTGGCAAACCGCCAAGGGGCTCATCGCCCTGCTGGTTCTGGTCGGCCTCTTCTTCACCCCCATCCCCAGGGAACTCTCCGCCATCACCGTGGCCGGGGTCCTGCTGTGCAGCAGAAAAATGCACTCCCGCCGGATCATGGAGCTGGTGGACTGGCACCTGCTCACCCTGTTCTGCGCCCTGTTCATCGTGGTTCACGGCATAACCAGCCGCGGGATCCCCACCCTGCTCATGGAGGCCATGGCCAGCCAGGGGTTGACGATCACCAATCCCTTTGCCCTCACCGGTATCTCCACCCTGATAAGCAATCTGGTCAGCAATGTGCCCGCCGCCATGCTGCTGGTGCAATTCCTCGACCCCGGGGTGCCGGAGCAGTGGTACGTTCTGGCCCTGTCCAGCACCTTTGCCGGAAACCTGATCATCATAGGCAGCATCGCCAATCTCATCGTCATCGAGCAGGCAAGGAAATTCCAGATCGAAATCAGCTTTAAGGAACACGCCAGGGCAGGCATCCCGATCACGCTTTTTTCCCTGCTCGTTCTGGTTTTGCTGTTATACTGAGGAGCCGCTGCGAAATAACCACGTATCCTGTCTGGTTCATTACAGCTCCTTACTCACCTCTTTCAGGGAACTTTCCGTATGAAAAGCCTCTGGCTTTCCGCCTTCAGCGAAAAAAAGATTACGGCCGTCAACCACTGGTTGCTCGAACATGTCCTCACCTACGACAACCTTGCCCAGGCGCTGATTATCATCGCCGCCCTGTTGATCGCCTTTCTGGTCGGCAACAGGATCAAGCAAAAATTTTCCGGCCCCGACCTGCCCCGGAGGCGGTTCGGCCAGCTCTTCACTGCGGTGCTGCCCCTGGCCACGCCTTTTCTCTGGTTTTTTCTGCAAATGATCTCGCTGCTGGTGGCCACTGAAGCCCAATGGCCGCACAACCTGCTCACCATTGTCGTCAATCTGCTGGCGGTCTGGATCGTTATCAAGACCGCCGCCCTGTTTTTCGACAACACCGCCTGGGTCAGGCTGATCGCGATCATCGCCTGGACCCTTGCCGCCCTCAACATCCTCGGCCTGCTGGGACCTGCCGTCAAGCTGCTCGACCGTCTCTCCCTCAAGTTCGGCAAGATGCAGATTTCGCTGCTCACCGTGTTCACCGGTTTCCTGACCCTGGTCCTGCTGCTGTGGGGGGCACGCCTTCTCACCCATCTTCTCGAAAAACGCATCCGGGCGAACTCGACGCTCTCACCTTCCATCCAGGTGCTGTTCATCAAGCTCTCCAAGATCACCCTCATCACCGTCGCCATCCTGGCGGGGCTGCGGATCGTCGGCCTCGATCTCACCGGCTTTTCCATCTTCACCGGCGCGGTGGGCGTGGGCATCGGCTTCGGCCTGCAGAAGATCTTCTCCAACCTGATCAGCGGCATCATCCTCCTGCTGGACAAATCCATCAAGCCGGGCGACGTCATCACCGTGGGCGAGACCTATGGCTGGGTAAACTCCCTGGGCGCCCGCTACACCTCGCTCATTGCCCCGGACGGCAAGGAATTCCTGATCCCCAATGAGGATCTGATCACCCAGCAGGTGGAAAACTGGTCGTTCAGCAACAGCACGGTCTGCCTGATAATTCCGGTGGGCATTGCCTACAGCTCGGACGTGCGCAAGGCCATGGCCCTCTGCGAAGAGGCGGCCAGACAGACGGAGAGGATCATCCAGGACCCGCCGCCCCAGTGCCTGCTCGTCGGCTTTGGCGAGAGTTCCGTCGATCTGGAGCTGGGCGCCTGGATCAACGATCCGGTCAACGGGGTCAAGAATGTGAAGAGCGCCGTGCTCTTAAAGATCTGGGAGACATTTCAGGCACAGGGCGTGGAGATCCCCTATCCGCAGCGGGATATCCACATCAGAACCACGCCGCCCGCCGCGGAGGGCATGGCAGGGGAAGCGAAAGATTCTCCCCCTGCGGACAAATGCCCTGCCGGCTAAGGGGCCGAGACACCATTCCAGGAGAGTTTCATGCACAAGACCCTCAAAAATGATGCCCTGGTGGGAGCGATTGAAGCCGGAGGAACCAAATTCGTCTGCGCTGTCGGCACCTGCCCGCAAGACCTGAGCCGAACCGAGTTTCCTTCCGGAGATAACCCCGAACACCTCCTTTCCGAGATCACGCACTGGTTCCGTGAACAGCAGCAATTGCGCGGGATGCTCCAAGCCATCGGCATCGCCTCGTTCGGACCAATCGATCTCCACCGGGATTCTCCGACCTACGGATACATCACCTCAACCCCCAAGCCCGGCTGGAAAAACACCGACATTCTCGGCGCGGTGCAGAGGGCATTCCCGGATCTGCCCATAGCCTTCGACACGGATGTAAACGGTGCCGCCCTCGGCGAATTTTACTGGGGCAACGCCGCCGGTCTGCGCGATTTCGTCTATCTCACGATCGGTACGGGCATCGGCGGGGGGGTGATGGTGGGGGGGCAGCTCCTGCACGGGCTTATCCATTCGGAGATGGGACACCTGCTCCTCCCCCGCATTCCGGGCGATGCCTTTGCCGGGGTGTGCCCGTTTCATGGCGCCTGCTGGGAAGGGCTGTGCTCCGGGCCGGCCCTTTTGGCGCGGGCGGGAATGGCGGCGGAAGAGATTCCGCCGGACCATGAAGCCTGGGACCGGGAGATCCAGTATATTGCCTACGCCGTTGCCAACCTGGTGTGCGTGTTATCGCCGCAACGGCTGATTATCGGCGGCAGCGTCAGAAAGGGTGGCCAGCTTGGCCAGGATCGATTTTTTCGGATGCTCCGCGAAAGAGTGCGAATCGCCTTGAATGGCTACCTCGTTTCCCCGGCGCTGCAAGAGGAAATCGATACTTTCATCGTGCCGCCGCTTCTCGGGGATGACGCAGGTGTTTGCGGGGCCATCGCCCTGGCCCAACAGAAGATCGCCTAGTACCTCGCAACTTGCAATATTTCTGAAAAACTCCCCTCCCCTTGCGGGAGGGGTTGGGGATGGGGGTAGCCACAACCTGCCGGAATAATGGCACCTTCCCCCTCTCCCGAGCCCTCCCCCGCAGGGGGGAAGGGAATTCATGTGATGTCGATTAAAAAGTTACCCGGCCCGAGCCTTTGCCCTCATTATTTCGGGTTCCTTTCCAGCCGGTCATCCAGTTCGCCGATGTATGCGCTGAGCGTGTTTTCCGCTTGCTCCAGCCTGGAGCAAAGATCACGATCCAGCTGATCCAACCTGGCCAACACCGCCGCCCTCGACTCCGCGCCCAAATCGGCCTGTCTTTTCAGCTCCACCTCCAGGAAACCGCGCAGTTCGGTGAAGCGCGAAGCCTCGGCCTGGTCGGCAAGCTCCCTGCTGGCCAGCAGCTCCCGTGCATTGCGGCGGGCATCGAAAAGCACCGAGGTCTGGAGGTAGACGACAAAGACCAGGAACAGGACCACGAGAAAGGCCAACATCCCAAGCATAACCAGGCCGAGGGGCGCCTGAACATGGGCAACCCCCAAGGAAAGCGTGGCCGGGGCCACAAACACGCTCCAGTTGAGCACGGCAAAAACGGTAACTGCCCCCAGCCCAATCAGCAAAAACAGGGTGCGAATCTTCATGGCGTTCAGTCTCCTTTTCTGGGTTATTGCTCCGGTTCGAGCCCTCTGGCCGGATTCGGGTTCACGGCGCGATGGCCTTTCCCGGATATCCTTCCCCCCGCGCCCGTTCAAGCGTAAGCGATCACAGGGCACGACATCTGCTTTGTTATCGGCCTGTTCGCATACCTGGTGTATACACCCAAAGGGTATAAGTTTCGTTTGAGCAGGCAAGCTGCTCAACTCAGCTATAGCTTTCAGGCCTCTGTCGCGCATCTGCCGCACCCTGTAATCGCTTACAGTTGGGGGGCAGCGCTGAACTTGGTCGCCTATCCTGTGATCAGTTACGTTCAAGCAGCCGCACGGCAAACGGTTTGCTCGCCTCCCCAAAATAGAGGGTCCGATGCGGAAAGGGGATCTCGATGCCCCCGGCGTCAAAAGCCTGCTTGACCCGGCGCAGAAACTCGCGGCCCACCGCCCATTGCTGGATGGGCACGGTTTTGATCCTGCCCTTGATAACCACGGCCGAATTATCCAGTTTATCAACCCCGAAGATCTCCGGCTCTTCCAGGATCATCGGGCCGAAAACCGCATCCTCTCTCAGTTTGCGCCCGACCTCCGCCAGGATCGAGACCACCTCGTCGGTGTTTTCCTTGTAGGCCACCCCGATATCGAAGACATAGGCCGACCATTCCTTGGTGAGATTGCTGAGGGTGGTAACCGCGCCATTGGGAAAGATGTGAACCACCCCGCCGAGATCCCGCAGGATGATGGTGCGGAAATTGATCTCTTCGACCAACCCGCCGGTGCCGTTGATGATCGCCACATCCCCGACCCGGATCTGGTTTTCCAGGATGATGAAAAAACCGGAAATAACATCCCGGACCAGATTCTGGCCGCCGAACCCCACGGCCAGGCCGATGATTCCGGCGCTGGCCAGAAAGGGAGCGATTTCAACGCCGACTTCCTTCAGGAGCACCAACCCTACGATCAGCCAGAGAACGAACAGCGCCCCCTGCCGGACCAGTATGATCAGGGTTTCAATCCGCTTGCCGGCTTCGAGCTGCGGTTCGCGGGCGGCCTGGCCCCGATCAAGGAGGCGTGTTTTCAGTCTCCCCAGCAGCTTGTTGAGCAGAGACTTGAAAAACCAGGCGACAAAGAGCAGGAACACAACCCGGAAAGCGGTCTGGGTGATCAATTTCCATTCAATTACTCCCAGATATTCGTTGAGCAGATCCATATTCTCTTGTCCTCTGGGCTAGTTGCCCGAATTCGTAACCATTCAGGTCCGTTTACAGGAACAGCTCCGGCTCTTCACTGGCGAGAAATAGCGGCGGAGCGCTCCTTGATGTAGAGATGATACAGATGGTTCCAGCATTGGCGCATGCGCGCCTTGGCATGCTCGGACTGGGAGTACCGCCAAAACCCATGCACCTTGGCGAGTCTGGTCAACTGGCGGCAATACAGCTCCCAGGTGAAATTGGTCTGGGCTCTTTTTAACCCGGCCTTGGCGATTGTTTGCCAGTATTTGGGATTTTCCGCACAGCCTACAAAAAAATCAGCCAGCAGCGCGGTCATTGCCTCAGGATTGGTCGGATTGACGAGGAAACCCGACTTGCCGTGTTCGACGATCTCCACCGGCCCGCCGAACATGGTGACGAATACCGGCAACCCCGAGTGCATGGCCTCCAGAATGGTCAGGCCGAAGGCCTCGAACAGGGCGGGCTGCACAAAAATCCCCTTCCGATCCGCCATGAGCCGGTAGGCTTCGCCGGTGGCCTCCTTGCCCAGCAGCTTGCCGATCCAGCGGACGCTGGAATGGAGGTCGTACTCTTCAAGCAGCCGGTGCATCTTGCGGATCTCCTCCGCCTCTTCCCCGTCCCGGGAGCGCTCCGGGTCCAGGACGCTGGCGATGACAATCAGGTTGGCCCGCGCCCGCAGCTCCCGGTCCTTGCCGTAGGCCTCGACCAGGCCGGTCAGGTTTTTGATCCGGTCCAGCCGGGCAATGGAGAAGATGGGCGGCAGATCCGGGCGGGCCAGACGCCCGAGGCAGTCCGCATCCTCCCGGCTGAACAGGAGGGAATCGAGCTCCCGGCTCAGGCTCTTCTCCCTTCTTTTCCGCTGGGTATGGGGAAAGAAGGTTCCCGGATCAACCCCGGGAGGAATGACGTTGAAGCGGGGATGAAACAGATTGATGCCGTTGGTCACGTTGAGCAGGCCGGGCATGGTGAAAAACTGGTAGGACTCATACTGGCCGATGACCTGATCCGTGCCGATGATCTCCTGGGAGGTGCTGGAAATAATGAAGTCCGCGCAATTCATGACCATGAGATCCGCCATGAACTGCACGGAAAAATGGTATTCCGCCTCGAAATTCTGCCAATGGAGATCACTGAAGAGGTACTTGGATTTTTCCAGGGCATGGGCGATGTTGCCCTGGGTAACCCCCATGTTCCGGGAAAGCAGGGTGGCCACCAGATTGCCGTCCGAATAGTTGCCCACGATAAGATCGGGCCTGCCGCCGAACTCCCGGCGCAGCTCCGCTTCGACATCAATGGCGAACTGGTCCAGGTACGGCCACACCGTGAAACGGGAAAGCCAGTGGTTCAGCACCTCGTTGTTTGCTTTTTTGAAGGGCACCCGCAGAATCCAGACATTCTTGGTCTGGTGCACCTTTTCCAGCCGCTGGTTTACGGTGGTGCCCTCGTTGTCCGGGATGAGCCTGGTGACAATGAGGATCATCGGATCGATATCCAAACCGGCATGCCTCAGATCATCGGCAAGAAATCGCTCCAGGGCCTTGGCCTGGTCAAGGACATAGACAACCTGCCCGCCGGTGTCCGGACGGCCAAGGACATTTTCCTGGGCAAACCAGCCGTGCGGCGAGATCAGGGCCACCTTGGAAACCATGGGGATTCTGGCCAGAAACTCCTCCAGGGTTTCCTCGTTGGGCTGCTCGAGAATATCCTGCAACAGATTCATGGTCTCCAGGATTCGGGCCGGGCTGCTGCCCCAGCCATCCAAAAAACCGAGAACTTGCAGCTTGTTCTGCAACCGGACCATGTCCTCGCGGCCGCTGGTTCGCTCCACCGCATCCATCGCGTATTCCAGGGCGGTCTCCAGTTCCCCGACGTTGCGGATGACACCGCCGTCCAGCAGGAGCTGCACCCCGTGCATTTGATGGAGCTTCAGGAATTCATACAGGGCCTTTTGCCATTTTTCCGGCTGGCTGGCCAGATTGGCGGAAAGGTAGCGGTTGAGATGCCGGATGCCGTGCCCGATGGTATTGGGATCCTTCAGGCTTGGCCCGTAATCGTAAAACGGCGCGAGATTCAACTCCATGGTTCTCTGCTGCGCGGGCAAGCCCGGATTGACAAGCCGCTCCTTGACGGAGAGAAAATCCCGGGCGTTCAGGAGCGACAATTCCTCGCTCTCCTTTTTCATGACAAAAAAACGGCAGCTGGCTTTCCGGTGGCGGTAGACCGCGATCCGCTCCTCCGGCAGGCAGAGAATCTCCTGAACCTTGCGTAAAAACCGCCAGGACCCGGGGAGCAGTTCCGCCTGGCCCTGCTCCGTGCTCCAGGTCTCAAAGGCGAGCAGGATGTCGTTACGGAGCAGGATGGAGGTTTCCGGCACGGGAATGGAAAAAATGAATTCCAGCAGAAAGGGCGCTTCCTGTTCATCGATGAAATGGTTCAGAGTATCAGCCATCGCTTGGTCCTCCGATAAAATCGTAATGGCGCATCCCGTCGATGATTCCCGCCGCATATTCTTTCTTGCTGAAAAAGATCCGCCGCATACCCCGGAGCGCTTCGAGTTCCTTGCTGTAGTTCGCCACCACCAGGCCGTTGGTGTCCCCCCGGAGCATGGAGGCATCGTTGCCGGAATCCCCGCAGACCATGACATCGGCCAGGGGGATGTTCCATTTGTAGCTGAGATAGCGGATCGCCTTGCCCTTGGAAGCCCGGTAGGGAAGGATGTCGAGAAACTCGCCGTGGGAATAGACCAGGTGATAGCGGATTTTTTTGGTCTGGAGGGTCTGGTGCACCACGGCCAGCAATTCCGGCTTGTCTTCCATATAGTAGCTGATTTTGAAGGGTTTTTGCATCTCCGGTTCCTGAATCTCCAGGAAGTCCAACCCCGCCAACCGCTCCCTGATCTCCTCCGGCCGCCAGCGATAGGCGATATGGCGGTGCCAGCCTTTATCCGGGGAAAGGGTCGAACCGTAGTAGATCTCCGTGCCCACCGAACAGATAAGGATATCCGGCCGTTCCACCGCATGCTCCTCAAGAATATGCACGGTTTTTGCCAGGCAGCGGCCGGTGGCCACGCCCCAGCAGATATTTCCGGCCTCGGCCTTGAGCAGGGCCAGAAGCTCCAGCAGGGATTCGTCATCGCCGATCAGGGTATTGTCGATGTCGCTGATCAGCATGCGGTTTACCGCCGCGAGCCGTTTGCCGATGGCGGTTTTCCTCCCGCTCCCTTCGGATTGCGGGACAGCCGGCATCTCGGTTCGCACCTTGGCAATGGCCGCCAGGGAGCGCTCGCAATGCGAGGGCCAGGAATAATGACGCTGCACCCGGTTGATGCCGTTTTGCGAATACCTCTGCCAGAGATCCTTGTCCACCAGGATGCTTTTACAGGCGGAGGCAATCTCCCGGCTGTTGGTGGGGTCGATCAGAATCCCGTTGTCACAGTTGGCGATGATGTCGGTCGGCCCGCCATCCCGGGTGGCGACAATGGGCAGGCCGCAGGAGGCGGCCTCGATCAGGGTCAGGCCGAAGGGCTCCACCAGGGCGGAATTGACAAAGACCCCGTAGCTGTCGGCACAGAGCCGGTACAGTTCCGGAACCTCGATGGAAAAATTGTGCTTTTTGGGAATGGCCAGCTTGCCGTAGAGATCGTAACGGTCCATGAGGAGCAGCATCTCGGTGAGCACATTGCGTTCGTTCTCCTCCATCTCGGCGATGTTTTTCCGGATTCCGGCAAAGATGGCCAGGTTGGCGATGGCCTGCAGCTCCTTGTCCTCCCCGTAGGCCGTGACCAGCCCGGCAATATTCTTGCGCTGATCCGGCCGGCAGAGGGCCAGGATAAAAGGCTTTTCCGGGGAAACCCAGAAACGGTGGAGCTCACGGAGCAGCACCACCCTGGCCTGCCTGGTGATTTCATCGCCGGCATCCGCGTCCAGCTGGGGAGCATAGTGGGGGTAGAAGGTTTCCACGTCGATGCCCGGCGGATTCACCTGATAACGGCCGGCCTTGAAATTGGCGTACAGGGAATACTGCTTGTCGATTTCGTGATTGGTGCTGACGAAAATCTGCTCGGCATCCTTGATGATCCGGTCTTCCACCAGAATCCGGTGGTCGATATGGTAGCGATGATTGATCTCCTCGCCGGTCAGCCCTTCTTCGAGCAGGGTCTTTTTTTTGTGGGCCCCCATGGAGTGGCCGGTGAAGATGAAGGGGGAGCCGAAGATTCTTGCCAGTTCGTCGGCGACATAGCCCCCATCGGCGTAATGCCCGTGAAAGACCTCGGGGACCCGGCCGAAGGCCTTGATGAACTTGAGGGTTTTGTCCACCATCTCGTCGAGATGGGGCCAGAGCAGTTCCTTGCGGATGTATTTACGGCCACCGCACTGGATGCGGACAATCCTCGCCTTTTCAGAGAGCGGTTCGATGGGGCGGGAATAATCGGCGGAAACGGCTTTATCGACAATCAGGCGGGTGACAAGGTCAACCTGGGCAACCTCGGGGTGGGCCGCCAGGCAGCGGGCCAGCTCCAGCACATATTTCACCTGACCGCCGGTATCGGCATCGCGCCCAAGCTCCGGCGACGTGCCTCTGATCAAACCATGGATACTGAACAGCTGAATATACAATCCTGAAGAGTTCACCAGTTACCTCCCGGGCATAGTTGTTCTGAAGATGGACTATTTCCGTCTTGGAACTTACAGGGTAACAGGGGAGGAAAAAAATTTCACGGAAGGGGGCGGGCCGGATTTGCCCGGAGCGCTGCTATTGCGGGGAAAAAGCGCGGGGAAAAAAATTTTGCCCGCCTCGCCGGCGCGGCTGCCCGCGAGGCGGAAAAGCCGGCCGCGGAGCAGATTCCGCCTCGGATCGCCTTCGGGAGAAAACCCGCGTCACACCTCGAAGGCCTGATGGGGCTCCGGAATCTCCACCTGCGCAAAGCCAAGCTCCTGCCGCAGACTCTTGGCAAAGACCGTAGCAACCTCCTCCTCGCCGTGCACCACAAAGGTGCGGGCCGGTTTCTTCTGCATGGCCCCGGCCCAGGCCAGCAGCCCATCGCGGTCGGCATGGCCGCTGAAACCGGTCAGCACTTCCACCTTGGCCCGCAGCGGAAATTCCTCGCCGTAGATCTTTACCGTTTCCTCCCCCTCGACAATCTTGCGGCCCAGGGTATTGGGCGCCTGCCAGCCGGTGACCAGAATAGTGTTTTTCTGATCGCCGATACGCTTGCGCATGTGGTGCAGGATGCGGCCGCCCTCCATCATGCCGCTGGCGCTGATGATAATGGCCGGCTCCCGCAGGAAATTGAGCTCCTTGGATTCTTCCACGGTCTGGGTATAACGCAGGGTATCAAAACCAAAGGGGTTGCTGTGATTGCCCTTCAGGAGAAAATCCCGGATCTCGCTGTCATAGACCTCCGGGTGCAGCCGGAAGATGTCCGTGACCCGGGTGGCCAGCGGGCTGTCCACATAGATGGGCAGCTGGGGGATGTCGCGCTTTAAAAAGAGTTTGTGCAGGGCATAGACCAGCTGCTGGGTCCGGCCCACGGCAAAGGCCGGGATCAACAGCACCCCGCCCCGCCGGTAGGTGTCATTGACGATCCGCTTCAGCTCCCGCTCCGCCTCCGGGTACGGCGGATGCTGCCGGTTTCCGTAGGTGCTCTCCATGATCAGGATATCCGCGCCCTCGCTCAACACCGCCGGATCATTGATGATCGGGATTCCGCTCCGCCCGATATCCCCGCTGAAAACCAGCCTGAGATCGCGGCCCTGCTCCTGGTCGTGGATGTCGAGAATCACGTTGGCGCTGCCCAGCATATGGCCCGCATCCACCAGGGTAAGGTGCACGCCGGGGAGAATCTCCCGCTTGCGGTTGTAGCTGATGCCCACGAACAGATCCATGGCCGCGACCACATCGTCCTTGGTGTAGAGGGGCTCGAATTCCTTCTGGTTGTTGCGCCGCCGCAACTTATTGGTAAACGCCACATCCTGTTCCTGAATATGGGCGGAGTCCATGAGCATGACCGCGCAGAGGTCGCGGGTGGCCGAGGTGCAGACGATATCCCCGCTAAACCCTCTTTTGACCAGACAGGGGATGTTGCCGGAATGGTCGATA
>DASWIU010000060.1:0-10807 GCA_036397515.1 Desulfurivibrionaceae bacterium
ACCGGCTTCAATTTTTCCGCTCTGCGCGAGGCCCTGAAAAATCCCCTGACCGACGCCTTTGCCGCCACGATCGAATTCTACCCGGAAGAAGGGAAATACCATGCCGACGGCCACCGGAACTGCCTGGTCTGCCTTGAGCCCGCCGAAACCAGAAAGATCGGAGCGATCTGCCCGGTCTGCGGCAGGCCCCTCACCGTGGGGGTGCTGCACCGGGTCATGGAGCTGGCCGAACGGACCGAGCCGTACTACCCGCCCGGCTCGCCCGCGGTGCACAGCCTTATCCCGCTGCCCGAGGTGCTGGGCGAGATCCTCGGCGCCGGTCCGGCCACCAAGGGGGTAATGGCCCTGTACGCAAAAGTCATCGACCGCTTCGGCTCGGAGTTCCGCTTGCTGCTCGACACGCCGGTGGATGAAATCAACCTCCTCTCCCCGGTGCTGGGCGAGGCGGTGGCCCGCATCCGCACGGGCAGGGTTATCCGCACCCCTGGTTACGATGGTGAATTCGGGGTGATTAGGGTCTTTGCCGAAGGAGAGCGGCGGGAGCTGGCCGGCCAGATCAGCCTGTTTGCCGGAAAAAAGCCTGTCCCGCCCGCAAAAAAAAAGGACCGCAGCCCGCTGTCCCTTGAAAAGAAGCTCTCTCCGCCCACCGAGATACCAAAAGCCCGGCGAAAGCCCAACCCGGAGCAGATGGCCGCCATCACCAGCAGAGCCGACAATATCCTGGTGGCTGCCGGGCCGGGCACCGGCAAGACCTTTACCCTGGTGGCCAGGATCGAGCATCTCTTGAAGGCGGAGCATGCCAAGCCTGAAGAGATGGTGGCCATCACCTTCACCAACCGGGCAGCCCGCGAGATGCAAGAGCGCCTGAGCCGGGAGCTCGGCGAGGCAGCCCGGGCCATCTTCGTGGGCACTTTCCATGGCTATTGCCTGGCCCTGTTGCGCAAGGAAAACCCCGACCTCGTGGTCATCGGCGAGGAGGAGCGCGACCTCTATCTGCGCAAGGCCTTTCCGGCCATGCCCCGGGCCGAACACCATATCCTAAAAAAACAACTGGCCGAGTACGTTGAGCAACTCAACCGGGGGACACGGCCCGCCGACGCCGCGCGGCCGGAGCTCCTTGAGCGCTACCTTGCCTCGCTTGTGCCGAACAAGGCCATTGACCTTGACCTGGTCATCCCCTGGTGCGCGGAGCGCCTGAGCCGCGCCCCTGCCTTTGCCGGCAAGCTCACCGGCCGGGTGGCCCATCTCTTTGTCGACGAATTCCAGGACCTCAACCATCCCCAGTACCGGCTGGTCCTGTTGCTCGGCGCCCAGGCGCGGGTCTTCGCCATCGGCGACCCCAACCAGGCCATTTACGGCTTTCGCGGCAGCGACCTCACCCTGTTCCAGCGGTTCCGCGAAAGAGCGGGCGTCACCACCCTGGCCCTGATCCGCAACTACCGCTCTGCCCCGGCCATTATCGATGGCGCGGCCGCCCTCATCCGCCACAACCGGCAAAGCGGCGACACCCAACTGATGGCCGAAAGCACCAGCAAGACACTCATCGAGTGGCATCAAGCGGAAAATGCCCGGGCCGAGGCGGAGTTTATCGTGCGCCGCATCGAAGAGGGAGTGGGCGGCATCAGCAGTCTTTCCCGGCAGGCGGGCCAAAGCGGCGGTCAGACCCGGAGCTTTGCCGACTTCGCCGTGCTCTACCGGCTCAGCCAGATGGCCGAGCCCATTGCCGAAGCCTTGCACCGCAAGGGCATCCCCTTCCAGCTCGTTGGCGCCACCCCCTTTTATCTCAAACCCGCCCTGAAGAGTGCCTGCCATTTCCTCCTGGCCAGTGCACCGGACGCGGGCTTAAGCGAGCATCTCCAGATGATTGCCAACCTTCCCGGGGTCGGAGAGGCAACCATCTCGCTTCTGGAAAAAGGGCTTCTCTTGCGCTGCCCTGATTTTTACAGCGCGGCACTCGCCCTTCCCCTTCCTGCCGGCGCGGCAAAAATTATCCGGAAGATGGGCAAAACCCTCGAAAATTTCCGCCGGGCCGCGGAGCATGGACTGGCCCTCCCCCTGGCCGAGGCCATGCCCGGACTGGGCATCGATCCGCAGGGAGACGAGGCCAAGCGTCTGCTCCAGCTGGCCAACGCCTTTGGCAACGATCTCCAGGCCTTTTGCGAACACCTCCGGCAAAACGCCCTGGCCACCGTCTACGATGCGCGGGCCGAAGCCGTGGCTCTCATGACCATGCATGCAGCCAAGGGGTTGGAGTTTCCGGTGGTTTTTCTGGCCGGCCTGGAAGAAGAGATCCTCCCCTGCACCATCGCCAACCTGCACTCCGACGTGGAGGAAGAACGCCGCCTTTTTTACGTTGCCATGACCAGGGCGCGGGAGAGCTTGGTCTTAAGCGGTGCGGCAAGCCGCACCGTTTTCAACCGGACCGCCGACCACCGCGTCTCCCGGTTCATTGCGGAGATTCCTGCCTCCCTGTTGAGTGCGGCTGCGCAGCCCCTGGCCAAACGACGCCATGGAAGCGGTCGGCAACTGCAACTTTTTTAACTATGGGCTTGGGAGGCCCCTGCAAGGCGTTATTGTGCTTCGACAGGGCTCTCCTGAGCTTGCCGAAGGGTGTTTTGGAAATTTTACAAGAGGCGCTTGGGCCTTTTCACAATCAGGATCCCCATGGAAAACCAGGACAGGCCAGCACCCCGCACCATCCGAATCGGCGCGGCCAATATCGGCCTGATCGGCCTTGACCAGGCGCTGAACAAGGCCCTGGCCAAAGAGATGGAGGAAGAGGCGGCTGTGGATTTTCTTTTTAGCGCCATTGCCAGGGAAAATTACGTCCCCGCGACAACGGAGCCGATCTACCGCGAGGCCTTGCTCGCGGAATATCGCCGCCGCCAGGGGATACAGGGAGCCGAGCCGGGAAACCTCACCGTCCGGGTGCTGGGCTCCGGCTGCGTGACCTGCAACACCCTCAGCGCCATGCTCTTTGAGTCCCTGCAAAAATTCGGCCTGGCCGCCGACATGGAATCGGTGCACGACCTCGATGAGATCTGGCGCTTCGGGGTGACAAAAACCCCGGCCCTGATCATCAACGGCAGGGTAAAATGCGCCGGGCGGATGCCATCTCCGACAGAGGTCGAGGAATGGGTCCGGGAAGAGGGTGAAAAATCACGAGTAACGCGGGTAGAATAAAGGATAATTTTCAAGAACCAGGACCACCAACAACCCCAGGAGGAATTTGCCCATGAGCGCCCACGATCACCACGACGACCCCCACGGCTACGGCCACGATGAACCGGAAGCCTGCTTCAAGGTCGGCATCATCTTTCTCTGCGTTGTTGCGGCATTGTATCTGATCTCGCTTTAGCAGAAAGACGGTTTGCGGGCAGGATTCATCGCATCGCCCGTCCTGCCCGCAAATCTTTCCCTCCGCGGTGCCTTCACCCAGGCAGCCATCGAGGGGCTTTTCACCTTGGTCACGGTTGACGGGGCCATGCGCCCGATGCCGGTGAAGAAATAACACCTGCCTGCCCCAATCAGGGATGGCGGCGGAAAATCATCCACGATCACTTTATTTTTTCTGATTACCACTAATCTTCAGCCAGTTCTTTAGCGTCATTCCCGCGCAGGCGGGAATCCAGGCGATCTGGTTAATTTTTCTGGATTCCCGCCTGCGCGGGAATGACGGCGGTTTTGTTGGATGAAAAATAAAAAATCGTGTTTTATCAACCAGTTGCCCTGCCTTTCTTGGATGTTGGCTGAAGATTAGTGGTAATCAGATTATTTTTTGATTCACCCCGGAGAATCTGTATACTATAAAATAAGAGCTTCCCTACGGACAGTTGTTGCCGACAAGGCAATCAGCACACGGTGCAAAGGTCAGCCATGCCCCTCTCCAATTTCCCCCAGGCGGTAATCCGTTTTGAGATTCAGGTGTATCAACGCCCCAACGACGAAAAACGGCTGCGCGACACCCACATCGCCTTTTCCGGCGCACCCCAGAAACACCCGACCAACCCGCGGAAAATCATTCTGGTGGTCGATCCCTACAGCGACAACACCTTTTATTACGAGTTCAATACCCCGGACATCTCCTACGTTGAAGAGCTGGCCAACATCGTCACCATGGACGGCGAGGTGATTCCCATGGCCAGGGTCTGGGTCAAGAAGAAAAGCATTGCCGTACGCAGCACCCCCTTTGTGGTGGAAAACACCAAGCCATAGGCCAGACAACGCCAACATCTTTTTCCAAGGGAGGCACGACCATGAACGACATCAAAAAAATTCTGGTCCCCACGGATTTTTCCGAACATTCCAACCGGGTTCTGCAAGCCGCCGCCATGATCGCCCGCAAATTCGGAGCGGCCATCGAGGTGGTTTTCGTCGTGGAAAGCCTTGATGCCTATGCCGGGTTTGCCGTGCCCCATCTGCCCCTGAAAAACCTGGAAAAAGACCTGCTCGAGCGGGCCACGCGCAAGATGACGGAATTCATCGCCGAAAACATGGCCAAGGACCTCCCCCATGCGAGCGCGGTGCTCAACGGCAATGTCCCCAAAGAAATCGTTCGCCACGCCGAGGCCACGGGCTGCGACCTGATCATGATCGGCACCCAGACCTGCAAAGGGGTGGAAAAAGCCTTGTTCGGCAGCGTTACCGAGCGGGTGATCAAAACCGCCAACTGCCCTGTGCTCAGCATGAATCCCTGCATTTGATGATTCGGATTTACCGCATCATTCCCAACAGCCACGGAGGCTTTCCATGAAAATGACCGACATCAAAGTAAAGGCAAAAGAGCTCGGCCTCAGGCCCGGCAAGATGAAAAAAGAGGATCTCATCCGCGCCATCCAGGAAAAAGAGGGCAACTTTCCCTGTTTCGGCTCGGCCCTGGAGCATTGCAGTCAGGAAGACTGCAGCTGGCGGGAGGATTGCCTGTTCCTGTAACAACACCTCGCTTTCCCCGGACGAAAAAACCCATGCCGAGCGATATGGAACCCATTGAAGGCAACTGGTACGAGGCCATTGAGGATGGCGCCCGCTTCTTCGTGGTCACCGTTGACGAGGAGGAGGGGATTGTCGAACTCCAGCACGACGACGGGACCCCGGAAGAAATCACCCTCGAAGCCTGGCATGAGGCTGATCTTACCGCCATTGCCCCGCCAAACGAAATGGGACTGTTCGATGATTTGGCTGAGCAGGACGATGATCTGCCGGGCGGTGGCCCGACAGAAAAGCAGGAGGATGACGAGTGGGGCGAGCCGTTGCCCGAGCTTGACGAGTGATACTGGTGCCGCAGGCAGTCCCTTTCGAAAAAAGACCCTGCCTGATGACTTCCGGATAAGTGAGTCACCGCCGGCAAAGCCGGTGGCTTATTGGGAGCGCCTCAAAGGCGCCGACAAAACCGTGAGCCGCTCAAGGCGACAACACTATTTGCCTCCCCCTTTGTTAAAGGGGGGAATAAAAGCGCTCCATTCACAGGAACAGCCTGAACACGATTGCAGCAGAGGTCAAACCTTTACGAGTCCCCCCCGCAAAGCGGGGGGTTTACCTTACGGAAATTATTGCAACCTTCAGCCAGCCACCTGCCCCAGGGTAAGAACCTTTTCGATGCTCTCCCGCAGATTCTCCCGGGTAAAGGGCTTGACCACATAATCACTGACCTGGGCCCGAATCGCTTCAAGAATCAGGTGCGGTTGCGCCTCAGCCGTTACCATGATAAAGGGGATGTCCTTGGTGGCCTCATTTTTTCGAACACTGCGCAGCACCTCAATGCCGTGCATTACCCGCATGCACCAGTCGGAAAGAATCAGGTCCACCTGTTCCTGCTCCAGAATCCGCAGCGCCTTTTCCCCGTTGTCCGCCTCAAGGATATCGGAATACCCCAAGGCCCGCAGGTGATTGGTGATGATTCGGCGCATGACCAGCGAATCATCAACCACCAACACCTTCATGTGAGGATCGAGTTCCATCATTTCGCAGCACGTGCCAGGTGACGGCTTTCGCCAGGTTATCCCGCGGACGGGACGCCGGTAGCGCCCCTGATTTCCCGATTATAGCGGAGGCCGGAAAGGAAGCAAAGCAATTCATGGAACAAATCGCCCTGTCCCGGGCGGATGCGGAGACGTGCGGAAAAAATTCTGCGCAAGCCAGGCGAAAACCCACAAAAAAAAGGAACCAGCCTTTTACGGCTGATTCCTTATATTTTTTTGGTGGGCGGAGCGGGGATCGAACCCACGACCTTTGGCTTCGGAGGCCAACACTCTATCCAACTGAGCTACCCGCCCTTCGGGTTTTCATGTTCGCAGTGGCCACTTACTTACCATGTATCGCTTTTTCAGTAAAGCCATTTTCACCGGCCGCCAAAGGGTGCAGGCTTACGGCGAGAATCCTTCTGGTCCTGGGGCCGATGGCCGCCCGCTGGTCCGGGCGCAGACCGAGGATGGCGATGATCCCCTCCCGGTCGGTCAAAATGGGGATCCGGTTCCGTTGGGCTACGGGAATCTTCCGATCGGTGAAAAAGTCGCCGACCTTTTTTGAGCCCGGCGCCCCTAGGGGATGAAACCGGTCTCCCGTCTGGAAGGATCGGGCCGACATGGGGAAACCAACCTTTTCGGCATCACAGTACAGGGTCGCCGGAGCCTGGGATTCCCAATCCTCGGGAAGCGCCGCCAAAAGGCGAAGGGTGACCATTGCCCCAATATCCGCCAGAAAATACTCCCCCGGGCCGGAAAGCTCCCTGCAAAAGGAAAGCTCTTCCGTGTCCGCCTCCGAGAGATTGCCGCGCACAGCCTGCCGCCCCTGGGGATAGCGAAAACTCAGCTGCCCCTCTGCCTTGACAACCCTTAAGCCTTGGGCCAGATGCAGGGCCGCACCCCCAGCCCCGGTTTCAGCCAGAAAAAGAAGCTGGGCAATCTGCTGAAACGTTGGCCGGCAGCCCACCTGCCAGCAGGCGGTTTCCAAAATGCGCCGCCGGAGGGCCAGGGGCTGAGACAAAAATTCCGCCAGCTGGATGGTCAGCCCACCGGGTTCGCCCTGCTCCTTCGCAACCACCTGGGCGTAGGCGCTGCTGGCCATCCCGGCCAGCAGCGCTTCTTCCCCCTCAAGGATAGCCGCGGTTTCCCGCAGGGAATTGCCGATGTTGGGGTTGAAATGGGCCTGCAGATAGGGGAGCAGATCGAGCCTGATCCGGTTGCGCAGGTAAATCCGCTGCTGATTGGAGCTGTCGAGGCAATAGGGGATGTTTTCCGCGGCAAGATAGCGGAGAATCTCCGCCTTGGCTATCCCCAAAAAAGGCCGGATCACCAGGCCATCGCGCAGCCTCGCCATCCCGGCCAAGCCCGCGCGGCCAGTGCCCCGGATAAGCCGCAACAGAATCTCCTCGGCCTGATCGTCCGCGGTATGGGCCACGGCAATCTTGGTGGCCCGATATCGCGTGGCCACCTCCGCCAGAAAGCCGTAGCGCAGATTGCGGGCCGCATGCTCGCGGGACAGTCCCTGCTCCCTGGCAGAGGCGGCAACCCCCACCCGGCCGCACTCACAGGCAAGGCCCAGCGCCTGGGCCGCTTCCCGCACCAGGCGCGCCTCGGCCTCCGCCTCCGCGGGCCGCAGGCCATGATCCACATGGGCAACCGCCAGGAAAAGATCAAGAATCGGAGCCAGTTGCGCCAGCACCCGGAGCAGGGCCATGGAGTCCGGCCCGCCGGACACCGCCACGATACAGCGCTCTCCGGCGACAAGCAGCCCCTCGCGGCGGATGGTTTTTTCTACCTTTTTTATGAAAAAATGCATACCTGCCGGCGAGTGGTCATTATTCCCTTGAACAAGCAGTTGCCTTTGGCTCTGCGGTATATTACCATACTGGAACGTCTCCTTTTTTTCAGAAAAACACCCAGCAACAGGTTTCCTGATGAATGTACGCAAAGCTGTTATCCCGGTGGCCGGCAAGGGCACCCGTTTTCTCCCTGCCAGCAAGGCGATCCCCAAGGAAATGCTCACCATCGTCGACCGGCCCACCATCCAGTACATTGTCGAAGAGGTGGTCGCCTCGGGGATCGAAGAGATTGTTTTTGTCACCAGCCAGGGCAAATCCGCCATCGAGAATCATTTTGACTACGATTTCGAACTCGACACCATCCTCCGGCAAAAAGGCAAGGATGCGCTCTGCGAAGAGATCAATCACATCTCAAACCTCATCGACATTACCACGGTCCGCCAGAAAAAACCATTGGGACTGGGCCACGCCATCTGGACCACCAGAAACGTCATCGGCAACGAACCGTTCCTGGTGCTGCTGGGCGATGATCTGGTCTTGAGCAAGACCCCGTGCTGCCAGCAGATGCTCACCCTGCACCAGGAATTGGACGCGCCCATCGTGGCGATCCAGAGGGTGCCGTCCGAGGAAACCAACCAGTACGGGATCGTGGAGGGAACCCAGCTCCGCGAGGGGGTGTATCAGATAGACCGCATGGTGGAAAAGCCCGCGCCCGGCACCACCGACTCCGATCTGGCGATCATCGGCCGCTATCTGCTGACCCCGGAGATCTTTCCCATGCTTGAAAAAACCACCCCGGGCCACGGCGGAGAAATCCAGCTCACCGACGCCCTGTTGGCCCTGGCCAAACAGCGCCCCATGTATGCCTATGAATTCACCGGCACCCGCTTCGACGCCGGGGACAAGCTCGGCTACCTCAAGGCCATTGTCGCCTATGCCCTGCGGCATCCCGTGATATCCAAGGAGTTCAGGAAACACATCAAGGAAGTCTGCGCGGATTTTTAGGAGCCGTTGCGGACTAACTTGTCCCTGAGGTTCTTGCAAAATGCTTTATTGTGCTTCGACAGGCTCAGCATGAACGGAAGAAACTATAATGTTTTTCATGATGGCTACCGTTCGCCCTGAGCCCTTCGGCAAGCTCAGGAGAGCCCTGTCGAAGGGCGGCCTCCCACCTCCACCGACAGGCCCCATGTCCGCATCCCCCACCTATCTTGAAGTCGCCGTGGCCGCGCCCCTGCCGCGGACCCTGACCTACGCCATCCCGACCAGCGGGGAGATCCCCGTCCCGGGCCAGCGGGTGCTGGTCCCCTTGGGCAAGCGGTTGCTCACCGGCTATGTGCTGGCCTTAAGCGAAGAAAAGCCCGAGTTCCGGCTCAAACGAGTGACCGAGATTCTCGATGCCTTCCCGGTTTTCCCGGAAGGGTTGGTTCCCTTTTTCCGCTGGGTGGCCCGCTACTATCACTACCCCATCGGCGAGGTGATCCGAGGCGCGCTGCCCGGCGGACTCACCTCGCAAAGCGGACGCCAGCTCAAGGTTACCGAGGCGGGACGGCATTATTTTCTCGTTGAACAGCCCCAGCTTGCCCATGATTATCCCTGGCTCGCCAACCTGACCGCCAACAAAAAACTGAGCGGAGCGACGGTACGAAAGCTCTGGCGGGGCAAGGAAAGGCGGCTCATCGAGCAGTGGGGTGAGCAGGGGCTGATCTCGGTGGAACAGATTATCTCCGGGGCATCCATCGGCCAGAAGACAGAGACCTGCGTGCTCCTGGCCCCCGAAACGCTTGCCCCGGAACTCCTCGCCAGCCTCAAGCCCTCGGAAAAAAAGACCCTCGCCCTCCTTGAGGAGCTGCGGACAGATCCAAATCAAGGGCTTCCCCGGAGGGAGCTGACCAAGGCCTACAGCGGCGCGGCAAAAGCCCTCGCCTCCCTGGCCGAAAAAGGGATCATCCGCCTGACGGAGCGTCCGGTGTACCGCGATCCCTTTGGCGAAACCCCGCTTTTTTACCCCAGGCCAGCGCAGCTCACCGCTGATCAGGAAGACGCCCTGGCCCAACTGAATCCGGCCATTAACCAGAAAAAATACGCAGCCTTCCTGCTGCACGGCGTCACCGGCAGCGGCAAGACCGAGGTCTACCTGCAGGCGGCGGAAGCCACCCTGGCTCTGGGTCGCAGCGTCCTGGTGCTGGTGCCGGAGATCGCCCTGGCCACCCAGCTGGAGGCGCATTTCCTCTCCCGTTTCGGCGAAACCGTGGCCCTGCTCCACAGCGGCCTGGCAAGGGGAGAACGATTCGACCAATGGCAGCGGGTGGTTTCCGGGGAGGCGCGCATCGTGATCGGCGCCCGCTCCGCCGTCTTCGCCCCCCTTGCCGACCCGGGGTTGATCATCGTCGATGAGGAACACGACTCCGCCTACAAGCAGGAAGACAGCCTCCGCTACCAAGGCCGCGACCTGGCCCTGCTCCGGGGCAGCCAGGGCGGGGCCACGGTGCTGCTCGGCTCGGCCACCCCGTCTTTGGCCAGCTACCAACATGCGCTTAATGGCAAGTACACCCTGCTCAGCCTGCCGATCCGCATAGAAAACCGGCCCCTGCCCCAGGTGGAGCTGGTCGATCTCCAGGCGGTGAACACGGTTTCCGGCCGGCCGCCGCTTTTTTCCCCGCAACTCAAACAGGCGCTGCGGGCCACCCTGGCCCGGCAGGAGCAAAGCCTGGTCTTTTTAAACCGGAGAGGCTTTGCCGGCTGCATGCTCTGCTCCGACTGCGGCCAGGCAGTGCAATGCCCCCATTGCCGGATCACCCTGACCCTGCACAAGGGCCGAGGCGAACTGGTCTGCCATTATTGCGGCTTTGCCACCAACAGCCGCACGGTCTGCACCAATTGCCGCTCCATCAACCTGGCGCCCATCGGTTTCGGCACGGAACGCATCGAAGAGGAACTTGCGGGGATGTTCCCCAAGGCCCGCATCGCCCGGCTCGACCACGACACCACCCGCAACCGCCAGGATTTCCTCCGCATCCTCCGGGCGGTGCATGACCGGGAGGTGGA
>DASWIU010000061.1:0-2045 GCA_036397515.1 Desulfurivibrionaceae bacterium
AAGATTGCTTGGTAAGCAGATTTTCTTGAACGCCCATAGGCCAAACGCGCTTCCTGTTGACTGGTCAGACCCTTGTTGCTACTCTCAATAGTAAGTAATGTGTCTCGGTGCCCTTGTCACTGAAAAAATCCCTGCCAAACCGGCAGCCCCGATCAACAAACCATCCCCCGGAAAGAGCGCCATGACGCCATCCGCAGCGGAAAAAACAGGGGTGCTCCTCGGCGGCTCGGGCCTGATCGGCGGCACCCTGCTCTATTACTTCAAAACCCAGGCCGCGGGAAGGCTCAACGTCCTGGCCCCCAACAGCAAAAAGCTCAGCCTGCGCGACCCAGACGACATCCGCCGCTACTTTGAAAGGGCCAAACCCGCCTTCATCATCAACTGCGCCATTGCCGCCATCGACAGCGACCCGCAGCTTGCCTACGAGATCAACTACCAGGGCACGGTCTATCTGGCCAAAGCCGCCCAGGAGCTGGGCATCCCCTACATCCATCTGAGTTCAGCCGCGGTCATGCCCAACGGCCACAATCTCAAGGAAGACGACCGGTTGCCCCTGCGTCCGGAGCTGCACAACTACACCAAGGCCAAACTCATGGGTGAGTTGACCCTCGAACACCTGCGCCGCACCATGGGCCTTGACTATACCTGCATCCGGCTGGGCATCGTCTACGGGGCCCACGACCACAAGATTCAGGGCTTTCACCGGCTGTTTTTCGCCATTGTCGACCGCTCCATGCCGGTGCTCTTTACCAGACAAGGGGCCATGCACTCCTATTCCAACGCCCGGAAGCTGCCCTATTTCATCGCCCAGGCGCTGGACAACCGGGCCGAGTTCTCGGGACAGACCTACAACTTTGTCGATAAAAACCCGGTCTCCTTGAGCCAGCTCATCCTCACCATCAAGTCCTACCTGGAGTTGAAAACCCCCCGGGAGATCTACCTGCCTTTGCCCGTGGCCCGTTTCGGCATGGGGATCATGGCCCGGCTGGTCCGGCTGATAACCCGGCTCGGCATCGAAGCGCGGATGCCGGCCGAGCTGATCTTTTTACAAAATTTCTACGAAACCCAGACCTTGAGCTCCGCCAAGCTGCGCCAGTCCAGCTTCCGCGATCCCGACCCGGAGGCGACTATCTTCACCGAACTTCCGGCGCTGATTGAATATTATGTGACCCGCTGGGAGCATCTCAATCTCATCGAGCCGTTCAACAAGGAATTCTTCGACCCCCGCAATCGGGCCGAGGAATTTCTGTACACCCCGGATCAGCTCCTCCAGGAAATCCACCAGGAAAGCGACCAGCCTTTTCTCAAGCAATGCGCCCTGGTGGAACAGGCCCAGGAAGGGCGGTAACCGTAAATTTGGGGGGATGTCGAACCGAAGGCGGGGGCGAAGGGGCTACCCCCGGCAAAACCCCTCAGAGGGCCAAGGTCCATTCCGCGCCAAGTTTCTTCAGGGCCGCGTGGTTGGTGAGATCAAGGTGCAGCGGGGTAACGGAGACATACCCGGCGAGAATGGCCTGGGCATCGGTATCTTCGCCCTCGTCCCAGAACGGGGTGCCGCCGCCGATCCAGTAATGCTGCCTCCCCCACGGATCAAAGGTTTCCTTGATCGCCCCGTCGTAGACCCGCCGCCCCTGCCTGGTAAACCGCACCCCTTCTATCTCTTCCCGTAACCGGTTGGGGACATTGACATTGAGGAGGGTGTCCTTGGGCAGACCCTTGTCGAGGATGGTCCGGGCCAGGGTGACGGCAAAGGCGGCGGCGGTGTCAAAACAGAAGGGCTCTTCCCCTGCCAGGGAAACCGCCAGGGAGGGCGCGCCGAGCATGGTGCCCTCCACGGCGGCGGAGACCGTGCCGGAGTAGCTGACATCGTCGCCCAGGTTCGGCCCGGGATTGATGCCGGAAACAACCAGCTGGGGCTTGCGCGGGAGAATCTTGCCCATGGCCAGGGTCACGCAATCGGTGGGGGTGCCGTCCACCGAATAGCGATCTTGGCCAAGCTCCTTCACCCGCAGGGGCCGCTTCATGGTGAGCGAGTGGCTGGCCGC
>DASWIU010000062.1:0-3449 GCA_036397515.1 Desulfurivibrionaceae bacterium
TGCCTTACCACCGCCTGTGCCGCAGGCACCCATGCGGTGGGCGAGGCGTTTCGCTCCATCGTCAATGATGAGTGCGATGTGGCCATTACCGGCGGCAGCGAATCGGTGATCTGCCCTCTGGCGGTCGGCGGTTTCCACGCGATGAAGGCTCTGTCCACCCGCAATGACCAGCCGGAAAAAGCCTCCCGCCCCTTTGACCGGGACCGGGACGGCTTTATTATTTCCGAAGGGGCCGGGGTGCTCATTCTCGAAGAGCTGGAGCATGCCAAAGCCCGCGGCGCCAAGATCTATGCCGAGGTTGCCGGCTACGGCCTGAGCAGCGACGGTTACCATATGGCCGCCCCTCCCGAGGATGGCAACGGCGCCTCCCGCTGCATGCAGATGGCCCTTAAGGATGCGGGCATGCGCCCGGAAGATGTTGACTACATCAACGCCCATGGCACCTCGACCCCGCTGAACGATGTCGTGGAAACCCGGGCCATTAAAACGGCTTTCGGCGACCAGGCCTACAAGCTGGCCATCAGTTCGACCAAGTCCATGACCGGCCATATGCTGGGCGGAGCAGGGGGAATCGAAGCGGTCTTTACCGCCCTGTCCATCAAGCATCAGATTGCCCCGCCGACCATGAATCTGGAAAATCCCGGCCCTGAGTGCGATTTGGACTATGTTCCCAATCAGGCGCGCAAGATGAAGATCCGGGCCGCCATGTCCAATTCCTTTGGCTTCGGCGGGACCAATGCGGTTTTGATCATGAAGCAGTACGAGAGTGAAAAGTGAAGATTGCCATTGGTTGCGATCACGGCGGCATCGGCCTCAAGGCCGAGATTGTCCCGCTGCTTCAGGAGCTGGGGCATACGGTGGATGACAATGGCTGCTATTCCACCGACTCGGTCGATTACCCTGATTTTGCCAAGGCTGTCTGCGCCCAGGTGCAGAACAACAGCTGCGAGCGCGGGATTCTGATCTGCGGCACCGGGGTGGGGATGTCCATGGTGGCCAATCGCTTCGAGGGGATCCGGGCGGCTCTGGGCAACGAGCTGTTTACCGCTCGGATGAGCCGGGAGCACAACGACGCCAACGTGCTCTGCCTCGGCGCCAGGGTGGTCGGCCCCGGTCTGGCCGTGGAAATAGTCCGAGCCTGGGTCAGCACCGAATTTGCCGGAGGCAGGCACCAGCGGCGGATTGACATGTTCTAGAGAACCGGGTCTGCCTTATTTGCGGGCCCTCCATGCACGTTTTTTTTGCGCGGCCGGAATTACCTGGAGTAATTTTTCGGCCGTGATTATTTCGCCTGATACATAACCATGAAGGATACTGCGGTGTCGTATTTGAAAGAGAGTGATCCGGATGTGTACAGTTCCATCCGCCATGAGTTGGCAAGGCAGTCCAATCAGCTCGAACTGATTGCCTCCGAGAATATTGTCAGCGAGGCGGTGCTTGAGGCCCAGGGCTCCATCTTCACCAACAAATACGCCGAGGGCTATCCCGGTAAGCGATACTATGGCGGCTGCCAGTATGCCGACCAGATCGAATCCCTGGCCATCGAGCGAGCCCTGAAGATCTTCGGCGCCGAATACGCCAATGTCCAGCCCCATTCCGGCAGCCAGGCCAACATGGCGGTCTATTTTTCCTCGTTGCAGCCGGGAGACCTGGTGCTGGGCATGGATCTGGCCCACGGCGGCCATCTCACCCACGGGGCCGCGGTGAATTTTTCCGGGCAGCTCTATAAATTCATTTCCTACGGGGTGAACCGGGAAACCGAGCGCATCGACATGGCCGAGGTGGAGCGTATTGCTCTTGAGAACAAGCCGAAGATGATCGTGGCCGGAGCGAGCGCCTACCCTCGGATCATTGATTTTGCCGGGTTCCGGGCGATAGCCGATAAGATCGGCGCCCTGTTCATGGTGGATATGGCCCATATCGCCGGCTTGGTGGCGGCCGGGGTCCATCCCTCGCCGGTGCCCTATGCCGATTTCGTCACGACCACCACCCACAAGACCCTGCGCGGTCCGCGGGGCGGCTTGATCCTTGCCAGGGCCGAGTACGGCAAAAAACTGGACAGCAAGATCTTCCCCGGCATCCAAGGCGGCCCTTTGGTGCATGTCATCGCCGCCAAGGCCGTGGCCTTCAAGGAGGCCATGGGGGAGAAATTCAAGCAGGATCAGATCCAGGTGGTGAAAAATGCCCAGGCCTTGGGGGAAGGGTTGGTGCGCCACGGCTTCCGCCTGGTTTCCGGCGGCACCGACAACCATCTGCTTTTGGTTGATTTGACCAACAAGGGGGCAACCGGCAAGGAGTCGGAAGAGGCCCTGGAAGAGGCGGGTCTCACCGTCAACAAAAACGCCATCCCCTTTGACCAGCAGAGCCGCTTTGTCACCAGCGGGGTGCGTATCGGCACGCCGGCCGTGACCACCCGCGGTCTCAAGGAACCGGAGATGGCCAAGATTGCCGACTGGATCAACCGGGCCATCGAGAACCGCGGCAACAAGGAAATCCTGAGCGGCATCCGGGCCGAGGTCCGGGCGCTCTGTGATACCTTTCCCCTGTATCCGGATATGGATCGGGATGGCGAGTAAACGCGCATGACCGATACCCGCCCGTCCTGGGACGAATATTTCATGGGGATCACCGAGATGGTGGCCCAGCGCTCCACCTGTCTGCGCCGGAAGGTGGGTGCCATTCTGGTGCGGGACAAGCGCATCATCGCCACGGGCTATAACGGAGCCCCGGCCAAGGTCAGCCATTGTCTGGATATCGGCTGCCTGCGCGAGCAGCAGGGGATTCCCTCCGGGGAGCGGCATGAGCTGTGCCGCGGCCTGCACGCCGAACAGAACTCCATTATCCAGGCGGCCCTGCACGGTTTCAGCATCGAGGGCGCTACCCTGTACTGCACCAATATGCCCTGCGCCATCTGCAGCAAGATGCTGATCAATGCACGGATTGAAAAAATCTATTATAAAGAGGGATATGCCGACAGCCTTTCCTCCTTGCTGTTGGCCGAGGCCCAAGTCCCTGTTGTTCAGCTGGGGTAGCGCTCAATAGCCTCAATTCTGCCCCGGCGCAGACCTTGTTAAGGCGAAGTTATGAAATGTCCGTATTGCGGTCATCTGGAAAACCGGGTTGTTGACTCCCGCCTGAACAAGGATTTCACCATCACCCGTCGTCGCCGGATGTGCGATGCCTGCAGCCGCAGGTTTACCACCTACGAGCGGCTGGAAGTGACCATGCCCATGCTGATTAAGAAGGATGGGCGCCGCGAGGCCTGGGACCGGCACAAGGTGGTGGAAGGTCTGCAAAAGGCCTGCGAAAAGCGGCCGGTCAGCATGGAGCAGATCGATGAGTTTGTCGATTCCCTGGAGCGGGAGCTGCAGGATATGGGCGAGCGCGAGATCCCGGTGAAGCTGGTCGGGGAAAAGGTCATGGACGGCCTGCGCAAGCTCGACGGCGTG
>DASWIU010000063.1:0-3369 GCA_036397515.1 Desulfurivibrionaceae bacterium
AAGGGTTTGGCGGCACCAGTCCACCAGCATCTCCGGGCTGAAATGGTTCCGGCTCTCCGCCTCCTGGAGCAGCTCGGCAAGATGCCGCAGGTTGGTCAGGCGGCGTTCGCCGTCTTCCAGCAGCAGCAAGCGGCCGGTGACGCCATATTCCTGCCAGGCGGCCATGAGCATCCGCATGACCCCGTTTTTCCGCCACACATCCTGCCAGGCGGAAAACCGGGCCATGAGGGTGTGCAACTCGGCTTCCGCCTGGTTGAGCCGTTCGAGATCCTGGGCAACAAAGCCGAGCATCGGCGTGGCCAGGGCCTTGCGGAGCAGCTGTTCGTTGCCCGGCTCGGCCACCGCCGCGAGAAGCCTTAAACACTCCTGCGCCTCGGGACTGGTCCAGACACTGGCCTTGCTCTGGAGCACCCCGTTGATACCCAGGCCCCGCAAGGCGGCCTGGATCTCCGCCGCCTGGGTGTTGGTGCGGACCAGCACGGCAATGTCCCCGGCCCGCACGGGCCGAGCCCCGATCCTGCCGCCTCCAGCCAGCAGCCCGGCGATATCTCCGGCAACCAGATCCGGGATCCGAGGCATAAGCTGATTTTTGACCAAGCGCCCTCCCCTGGTTGCGCAAAAGGTCTCGGGCAGGGTGAGAAACTGGAGGGGCTCGGAGCCTAAGGTCGGGGAATGCCAGAGATCTTCCGCCCCGGGCCGGGCGGCAACCTCGGCATAGCTGATCCGGGCATCGCCAAAGGGCTGGGCCAGGACGCCATAGAGAGAATTGAGCGCCGCCACCATCTTCCGGTCGGCCCGCCAGTTGGTGGTCATGGTGTGCTTTTCAGACTCCGCCTGACCGGCGGCCTCAAGATAGGCATGGATATCCGCGCCCCGGAAAGCGTAGATGGCCTGCTTGGGATCGCCGATCAGAAAGAGGGCCTCCTTGCCGCCTCCCCCGTAGATGGTCCGAAAGATGCGGTACTGGATGGGATCGGTGTCCTGGAACTCGTCGATGAGCGCCACCGGAAAGCGGGTCCGAATCCGCTGGGCAAGCTGCGCCCCTATTCCTTCCTGGCCCTGGCCGCCCTGCAGGGCCCGGTCCAGCCCGGTGAGGAGCTGATCAAAGGATTGCTGCTGCCCGGCCAACAGCCGCTTGGGTAGTTCGGCCCGGATATAGCGCGCCGCCCCGGCAAGAAAGAGCGCCTGGCTTTGGGCGGCCATGGCCTTCCCTTGAGCAACCAATCCGCCCCAAGAGGCGAAAAAGGGGTTGGGTTGCGCCAGCCCTTTTTTCAGGGCCGTGGCGGTGAAGACCTTGCCCTCCGGCTGGAAGATATTTTCTTCAGCCAGCAGCTCCGCATGTGGCGGCAGGGCAAAGGCGGTTGGCTCGGCCTCGGCGAAAAAGCCAGCGATCCGGTCGAGCAAGCCATTGGCCAACAGGGTCTTAAAGGGAGCGGTCAGCCCCTCCGCCTGGACAAAGGATCGGGCCAGATTCTCGCTCTGCTCCTGCCAGCACGCCCGGGCCTCGGCATAAAGTCGGCCATACTCCGCAACCAGAGCCGGGGTCTCTTCCGTGGCCGGGCTTTCGCCGACAATGGCAAAATCGGAGTGCCGGATCGCCTCCTGGGTCAAGGCGCGCAGCTGGCCCGGGGAAACGCCTTGCCTGACCAGGCCGGCCAAGCGGTGATCGAGAGCGTAGAAAAATCCGCTCCAGTAGTCATCGGCGATCTCCCGCACCAAGGTCTCGGTGGCGCCGGTAAGCTCCAGCTCAAAAAGCAGCCCGGTTTCCAGGGCATGCTGCTGCAAAACCCGGTGGGCAAAGCCATGGATGGTGGAGACCGCGGCCTTGTCGATGTCGCTTACCGCCCGGGCGAGAAGCCGGCGGTCTGCCTCCGGGTCAAGGCTGCGTTCCAGGAGTTGGCCCAGAAACGGATCATCCCCGCCGTGCTGTTTTTCAAAGACCTGGACCGCCGAACGCAGCCGGGTCCTGATCCGCTCGTGCAACTCCGCCGTTGCCGCCTCGGTGAAGGTGACCACCAGGATCTGCTCCACGGTCAGCCGCCGTTCCAGCAGCAGCCGCAGGTAGAGGGAGGTGATGGAATAGGTCTTGCCCGTGCCGGCACTGGCCTCAATGAGCTGCACGCCGGTGGTGGCCACCAGAAGCGGATCAAAGGCGCGGCTCATAATTCCTCCATCCGGCCGAGGAGGGGCGTGAAGATGCGGGTGGCAAGCTCGGCAAATGCCAGCGACTTGCCTTCGCGGTACAGGGCGTAGCCTGGGGTAACGGGCAGGGCCTCGCCGAAAAGTTGGCGGCAGTAAGGATCATCCCCCTCGCCGGGTGCAAAGTCGCTGCCGAGGTACTCCTCCTTGGCCTTGGCAAAGGCGGCAATCCGTTTCTCCTCCTCGGTTCCCTTGCCAGAACCCATGGTCCGAGCAAAGACCAGGCCGCTTTTGGGAAAAAAGGGCATGGGCGCATTGAGGCCCTCTATAAACAGGCGGGACAGATCGAGCAATACCCTGGCGGCCTCGGGCACCGGGGAGAAGCGAAGGACCTGGGCCGTGCCCTTGCCGCTCCCCCTGCCGATCACGATGGTCTCGCAGCGCTGGTCCTCGGGGGCAACGGCGGAGAGGAAGAGATGCTCCAACCAGACCGGGAGCAGGATCCGGCCGTGGAGCAGGCTATTGGTCCAATACAGATGGCCGGAGGGGTATCTGTTGCCCAGCTCGCCGTGCAGGGTGATCTCCGGGGACAGGGCGATTTCCCGGCGCAGGGGGGGAAGTGGTTCCCCTGTTTCATGGGCAAGAAGCTGTTCCACGATGGGGCGCACCGTCTCCCTGATCTCGGCAAAAACCGCCTGCGCCCCCTGGCCCAAGGGAACCCGCCCCTCCCCCCGCCAACGGGCGAGGAGGGGTTCCGGCCGGGAGAGCCCCTCCCCTTTCATGGCCAGCAGATCCCGGTTCAGCTGATATTTTTCCAGGGTATCGAGGTGGATGGGTTCACGGTCCTGAAGCTCCCGGCTTTTTTCCTGCAGGAAAAGGCCGAGCCGGTTTTCAAGAAACCAGCGGACCGGATGCTGTAGGTAGCGGGATAATTCCGGGAGGGAGATCGTGGCAGGGCTAAAATCGGCAGCCGGCAAAGGGGCAGGCAAAAAGGCATGGCGGGTGCGGACTCCCGCCTCTCTTGCCTGGGCAGCCAGGCAGTATTCCGCGGCAAAGCTGCACAGCCGCGCCTCTGTTCCGGAAAAATATCTCCGGCTGAAAGGCTGAAGGGGATGGCGGACCACAAGCCGCTCCCCCAATCTTTTCCGGTGCTCGGCAAAACAATCCGCGCCGCCGGGATCGGAGGATTCGGGCTCAAGACGGAAACTCTCCGCCAGGCTGTCAAGCAGC
>DASWIU010000064.1:0-4742 GCA_036397515.1 Desulfurivibrionaceae bacterium
ATGCAGCCCCCCCTGGGCCAGACCGAGAAACGCGGAGCCGCCAACAAAGAGAGAATCGTGGACCAGATCAACGGTGGCGCGAAAAAGAATATTCGCCGCCCCGGCCATCAGGCCGATACAGGCGGCAATGGCGATCACCCGAAAACTCTCCCCCGGCAGGATTCTGCCGATCTTGGTCTTCATATTTTCTCTGGAGTTTCGCAGCCCAGCAGCCCTGCCTGGCGCAGAAAATAGGCATCGGTCATCCCGGCGATAAAATCCCGCACCATGGCCGGAGGGTGCTGGCCCTCGACGTATTCCCTGCCCTGTTCCCGCAGAAAATTTGCATACATTTCCGCCTGGGGCTCCTGCCTGGCAAACTGCTCAAGGCAGGAGGCAAACAACGCCCGGTAGCAAGCGGTGATCTTGGTAAGCTCCTTCTTGATGGCCGGGTTCAGATAGATCCGCTCATAGTTGAACCCCTTCAACGCATGCAGCCCTTCGGAAACCTCCGCGCTGAAGGCAATGGCCCCATCGGCAAGACCATTGGTGATCAGGTCCGTCACCAGGCGGTAGACCATGCTGCCGTTGGTGCGGCCGAAAAGCTCCTGGCAGCGGGGGGGTATCTCCTCCCGGCGGATGAGCTTCAGCTCGATGGCATCCTCGATATCCCTGCCGATATAGGCAATGGTGTCGGCGAACCGGACCACGCAGCCCTCCATGGTCATGGGGATCAATTCCCGGCGAGGGTCCCGGGCCTTGGCTGCCCCCTGTGAGTCGAAGTCGGCAAAGGTCTTGCCGCGCTGGGGCTTAAGGCTGCGGTTGTGGATCTCCCCGTCGTGGCACATGATGCCGTCCAGGGTTTGCAGGGTAAGGTTCCAGCCCCTGCCCTGCCGTTCAATGCCTTCCAGAAACCGGACACTCTGCAGATTATGCTGGAATGAAGGCAGCCCGTGCTCGCGGCAGAGTGTGTCCAGAATCTTTTCCCCGTCATGGCCAAAGGGCGGATGGCCGATATCATGGCCCAGGGCGATGGCCTCGATGAGATCCTCGTTGAGCCGCAGATAGCGGCCGATGGTCCGGGCGATCTTCGCGACCAGCTGCACATGCAAAACCCGGTGGGTGATATGGTCGTTTGCAACCATGTAAAACACCTGGGTCTTGTCGATGTAGCGCGTATAGGCCCGGGAATGCAGAATCCGGTCGCCGTCCACGGCAAAGGGTTGGCGGTGGTCCTCGTCCTCTCCCTCCTCGGGGTGCCGCCGGACCCCTTCCCTGCTTAAGCTGGCAAGAGGCGACAAACGCTCGGCCTCCAGGGCGTCCAGCTGGTTTTTCAAGGCAAGCAAATGGGGGGTGGTCGCATGGCGCATGGCTGTCTGGTCCGTATATGTCGTGGATAGAGAGAGAATAAAGTATAGCCCAGCAATCCCATCCACACAATGTCTTGTCGTATTTAGGAGCCGTTGCCTGATAACCATTACAGTTCCAGTGACTATCGCCATTCACCGCGGCGGAAGTAGTACTTTTTCGTTACGGCTCCTTATGCCAATTTCTTTAGCCCTGCTATTCCTGCTATTATATTACGACGGCTTCCGCAAGAAACATTGTGCGAATCTTCACTGTAGCATTTTCCCCGTGCGATTTTTAGATAATTAGGTAACAATACCTAGAGAGCATATCCGGTTCACTGTGCGCAAAAGGCTCCCCCTCCCTCGACGGGAGGGGGTTAGGGGGGTGGGTGAAGGTGCCGACACCACCGCATCTGCCGATTCCCCCTCACCCTAGCCCTCCCCCGCCAGGGGGGAAGGAATTTTTTGGAAGGATGCCCGGTGCCTCACTCCCGCCCGATAACCATTATTACCCATCCCCACTGTCTTGCCCACGATACCGGCGACGGCGAGCACCCGGAAACGCCGGCCCGCCTCACCGCGTTGCTGGCAAGGCTTGAGGCCTCGCCGCTCAAGGAGCGGCTCAGTTTTATCGAGCCCCGCAAGGCGGAACGGCGCTGGCTGACCACCTTCCACGCCGAGCACTACCTTTTCCGCCTGGAAGAGTGCGCCCTTTCCGGCAAGACCCATCTCGACCACCCGGACAACCAGCTCTGTTTCGAATCCTACGAGGCGGCCCTGCTCTCGGCGGGCGCGGGGCTCACCGGCATCGACCTGCTGGAGGGCGAGGAAAACCTGGTCTTCTGCGCGGTGCGGCCGCCGGGGCACCACGCCGAAAGCAACCTGGCCCTGGGTTTCTGTTTCTTGAACAACTGCGTGCTGGCCGCCCGGTACTGGCAGCAGCAGTATGGCCGAAAAAGGCTTCTGATCCTCGACTTCGACGCCCATCACGGCAACGGCATCCAGAGCGCCTTTGAGGAAGACCCGGAGGTCTTTTACCTCAGCCTGCACGAACATCCCACCTTCAGCTTCCCCGGCAGCGGCTATGCGGAAGAGAGCGGCACCGGCTTAGGGCGCGGGGCCACCCTGAACATTCCCCTGCCCCCTGGAACCAACGACCAGATGGTGCTCAATGCCCTGCTCAAAAGGGTGGAACCGGCCCTTGCCGCCTTCGCCCCGGAACGGATCATCGTCGCCGCGGGCTTTGACGGGCACCGCGACGATGACATGTCCGGCCTGGCCTATTCCACGGAACTCTACGGCGCCTTCGGCGAATACCTGGCCGGCTGGGCACAAAGATTCTGCCAGGGCAAGCTGTTGTCGATTCTCGAAGGGGGCTATCACCTGGAAAGCCTGGCCGAGAGCGCGGCCGCCTATCTCACTGCCCTAAGCAACCATGATCCGCTCACAACAAGTCGTCCCCCCGGCGAAAGCCGGGGTCCGGAAAAGTTGCCACATGCCGACGACCCTGGATTCCGGCCTTCGCCGGAATGACGAAAAAATTAAATTTCGTTTTTTTTGCAAGACTATCAACCACAGTACAGAGGAACAGCCATGTTCATCACCCAGCACATGACCCGAAACCCGGTGACCGTTTCCCCGGAAACCACCCTCCCCGCCGTGCGGAAAATCCTCCAAAGCGGCAAGTTCCGCCACCTGCCGGTGGTGGATGGGGAAAATCATCTGGTCGGTATTGTCACCGACCGGGATCTGCGCTCGGCCTCTCCCTCCTCGGTGCTCTCCAAAGAGCGGATCAAGGACTGCCTTTCGGAACTCGACCAGACCCCGGTCAGCGCCATCATGAGCCGCGCCTTTTTCACCCTGACCCCCATGTCCACCCTGGACGACGCCCTGATCCTCCTCGACCGGGAAAAAATCGGCGCCCTGCCCGTGGTGGATCAGGAGCAGCGGGTCATCGGCATGTTTTCCATGCGCGACCTCATGGCTGCCTACCGCCGGCTTTTCGGCCTGGGAGAACGGGGTAGTGCCATGATCGTGGTGGAGCATGACGGCAGGCGCAAGCCGCTTTCCCGTATCGCCAAGGTGCTCGAAGAGCACAGTATCCGCTTCACCCGCCTCATCCGCACCGAGGCGGATGAGACCGCCCCGGAACGCATCTATCTGCGGGTCAACACCTACAATATCAGCGCCGTACACCAGGCCCTCAGAGAGGCGGGCTTTGCCGTGGTGCTCCCAAAAATTCCCGAATTCGTTGTGTAGCAGACCCTGGCAACCTCTCAACAACTCGCAATTTATTTCAAACAGGTGCTTCGACAGGCTCAGCACGAACGGAAACCAATCCATAAAGACAATATCCGTTCGGCCTGAGCCCTTCGGCTAGCGCAGGAGAGCCCTGTCGAAGGCTGGTTGTTATGAAACTTCCTTAACCCATTAGATGGTGGAAAAAGCCATGCTCACCCCGCTGTTTTTCCCGGAATCCATCGCCGTGCTCGGCGCTTCCCGCACTCCGGGCAAGGTCGGCCACGATATTGTCGCCAATCTCCTGGCCGGCGGCTATGCCGGGCGGATCATCCCGGTGAACCCGGCGGCCCCGGAGGTGCTGGGGTTGCCCTGCCTGGCCGGAATCAAAAAGGCGAAAGAAAAAATCGATCTCTGCATCATCGCCCTGCCCAGCGGTCTGGTTCTGGAGGCGGTGCGGGATTGCCTTGAGGCCCGGGCCGGGGCAATCACCGTGATCAGCTCCGGCTTCAAGGAAACGGGGCAGGAAGGCGCGGAGATCGAGCACCGGATCGCCGAGCTCTGCCAGAGCCATAAGGTTCCCCTGCTGGGCCCTAACTGCCTGGGGCTGATCAACACCGAAAACCTCATGAACGCCTCCTTTGCCAAGCGCATGCCGCAACCGGGCTCCATCTCGGTGATCTCCCAGTCCGGGGCCATCTGCACCGCCCTGCTGGACCTGGCCGCCGCCCGCCGCACCGGCATTGCCAAGATGGTGAGCATGGGCAACAAGGCGGACCTCAACGAGGGCGATCTGCTGGTCGCCCTGGCCAATGATGCGCAGACCAAGGTGATTGTCGCCTATCTCGAAGACATTGCCTGCGGGGACGAATTTGTCAAGGCGGCCACCGAGGCCTCGAGCAAAAAGCCGGTAATCATCCTCAAAGCCGGCACCACCGTGGCCGGGCAGAAGGCGGCCTCCTCCCACACCGGGGTCTTGGCCGGAGCGGAGATCGCCTACGGCGCCGCCTTCATGCGCTCCGGGGTCATCCGGGCCGACAACTTCGAGGCCCTGGCCGACTATGCCGCCCTCTTTGCCATGCAGCCCCTGCCCAAAGGCAAGCGGGTGCTGATCATCACCAATGCCGGCGGCCCCGGCACCATGGCCGCCGATGCCGTGGAAAAATCCGGGATGAT
>DASWIU010000065.1:0-3130 GCA_036397515.1 Desulfurivibrionaceae bacterium
GCGCCGGGTACAAATCCGGAAAAAGATGCCCCGCAACGTGGGTCGGGAAATTCAGCCTTACAGCCCCTTTCGGCGTATCCGACACCAAAAGCCCCTCATCCAGCAATTGCCCCAGCACTATGCGCCCGGTACGCTCGGCCAGGCCTGAAACCCGGAGCATATCGCCACGGCCCACCTCTCCGCGTAGCAGTGCCTCTTGCAGCATGTAAGCGGCCTCTTGCTTGAGAGTCTGATATTCCGGTTTTACCCCAGGGATCAATTTCGCTCCGCGCATGGACACGTAGCCGCTGATACGGTCAAGAAGGCCGTCAAGCCTGAGCAGGCCATGCATGAAGGTGATCTGATCAAGACAAGTGGTGAGGAAAAACCGACAGAATGCGATCAAGGTTTCATTGGAAAGGTTTCCCCGGCCATCATAATCATTGCGCCTCAGGGCATCAGCCCAGCTCAGAGCTGCCATATAATCGTCCCGCTTACGGGCGAAACCGCGACTGACGTTCCAGAGGCCATAACCGTGCAAGGGCAGCCGACGGAAACAGGCGTCAGTGTAGAGCCGAGCCACGCGACCGTTGCCATCAAGAAAAGGGTGAATCCACATCAGGCGATGATGGGACGCGGCGGCAGCGATGATTGGCATGACACCGTGATGTTTATCGGAGGCATAAGCCGTGGCGAAACGATTGAGAAATGCCGGAAGATGTTCTGATGCCGGCCCGACGTGCCGGGCAACTTTCACTTCACGTTGCCGGATTTCGCCAGGAACGACCTCCAGCACTTCTCCGGTCTTCTCATCTTTAACTTGCCGCAGTTCGACCGGCAATTGCTCATAAAAAACACGATGGAGCCAAACGATGAACCCGTTATCAGCCGTATTGATCTCCGGTTCTTCTCGAAGCCGCGACTCAACCTCCCGTTGGCACTTGATATGGGCAAGGCTCTCCATCTGGAGGTCACGCTTGGCAGGATCAGTCAAGTAATCCTGGCGCATAGCGCGCTCGATATCGACCGGATGAGTACTGTGCCCCTCAATGAGGTTGGAATAATAGCTGTTGATAAGGCGAAGTAGTTCGACGACCGCTTGTTGTGTAACCGGATGGAGCTGTCCGCCAAGAGCAGATGACCGGCTGACAACCTCGCGGGCCAAGTCTTCCAGGTCGGGGACTCCGCTTGGCAGGAGTGGCTCCATCTCGGAGGGATTGCGATGCATTTTGCCGATCTCCTTGCCGATTTTTTAAAACAAGAAAACACTACAACATCATATATATCACATCAATGACATCACACAACACAACAATCTTATTGCCGATCTTATTGCCGATCTTTTATGGGGAGCAAGACAAGAAAATCACCTCATCATTGCCGCCAAATTCTCTGCCCGGAGATGAGTATACCGTGCCAAGGTCCTAATATCCTTGTGACCCGTAATCGTGGCGATTGCCATTGAGTCAAATTTGCCCATCTCAAATAGTCGGCTGGTTGCTTCGTGTCGCAGACTGACGGTGGTCAAAATCATAACCACCGTCATTTCCGCGCAGGCAGGAATGATGCTAAAGAACTGGCTGAATATTAGTGATACTCAGAAAAAAAATCCCGCCATGCACCAGGCAAGGCGGGATTTCTCGACCCCGGCCTTGCGCAAGCCGGGTTTTTTTAGCGCGCGCTGGTGAACCCAGCTCAGGCCCGGCCGGCGGCAACGAGGGGCAGACGGGGCCGGCCAGCCGTTTCGCCCGCGGCCGCTGCGAGGCGAAGACCTTGCTCTTGCCGTGCATCAGGCTGCGTCTCGCCTGCTCCCTGCCGCCCCTCGACCATGGTGACCAGCCCGTTGATGATCCCCCGCATCTGCGCGGCCTCGGCGGTCAATTCCTCGGCCACCCCGGCCAACTCCTCGGCCCCGGCGGCGTTCTGCTGCACCACCTGATCCATCTCGGCCACCGCGCTGTTGAGCTGGGCGAGCCCGCCGGCCTGCTCCCTGGAGGCCGCCGCGATCTCGGCCACCATCTCTTCCGCCTTGGCGGCACGCTGGGCCGTAACGGCAAAGGCCTCGTTGGTCCTGGCCACCAGGGCGGAACCGTCGTGGGTCCACTTGACACTCTCCTCGATGAGGATGGCCGTGCTGCCGGCAGCCTCCTTTGCCTGCCGGGCCAGATTCCGCACCTCCTCGGCCACCACCGCGAAACCGGCGCCGGCCTCTCCGGCCCTGGCCGCCTCCACCGCCGCGTTCAAGGCCAGCAGATTGGTCTTGAAGGCGATGCCGTCGATGGCCTTGACGATCCTGGCGCTCTCCGCGCTGGTCCGCGAGATTTCCGCCATGGCGGTCGTGAGTTCCGTCATGGCGCCGTTGGCCGCAGCCAGCACCTGGCCAGCCTCTTTCATGAAGCGGTCCGCCTGCTCGGCGTGGTCGGCGTTCTGCATGGTCATGGCGGCGAGTTCCTCCAGCGAGGCGGAGGTCTCCTCGATGGCTGCCGCCTGTTGGGAAGAACCGGCGGCCAGGGTCTGGCTGGAGGAGGAGACCTCCCCGGAGGCGGCGGTCACCTGCTGGGCCCGGCGCATGATCCCCGCAGTGGCGGACTGGATCGGCCGGGTGAACCGGCCGGCCACCACGCGCCAGGTGATCAGGGCGGCGCAAACCGAGAGCGTGAAGATGGCCAGCATGAAGAGGTTGCCCCGCCGCCCCGCCGCCCTGACCGGGGCGGTGACCTCCGCCACCTCGTCGGTATACATGCCGACCCCGATGATCCAGTCCCAGGGCTTGAAGTACATGAGCTTGACGATCTTGTCGCGGGGCGCGGCATCCTCCGGGTTCCGCCAGGGGTAGACATGCTCGGCGACCTCGCCCTCGGGCTGGCCCACGGTCTTGCGGATGATCTCCTTAATGAAAGGATTGCCGTTGCTGTCTTTGGCACCGGAGATGTCCTCGCCGTCGCGCTTGCCGCCCTGGGAAATGACGTATTTGCCGGTGCTGTCCAGGACGTAGACATAGCCGCTCTTGCCGACCTTGATCCCCATCACGGCTTGGCGCAGGCTCTTGACGCTCTCCTGGGGCACCCCGACATAGAGCATGCCCGTCACCTGATGGCGGTCGTCGTAGAGGGGCTCATACGCCGTGATGTACCAGCCGTTCACCACAAAG
>DASWIU010000066.1:0-2202 GCA_036397515.1 Desulfurivibrionaceae bacterium
GTTGTGGTTTACCGGGACCAGGCCGAGAAATTTCGAGATCTCCCTGGCGGTGGGGTGAAGCCCCGCAAAATTGTTGTTGAGACGGGCCAAGGCGCCAACGGCAAAGGCGGCGCGGGAGAGTTTGCTCAGCTTGGAGGTGAAACCTTCGGCGCAGTATTCATTGGTCATGGCCCGGTATTGGTGTTCCTTTTTCACGACTCCATCCGTGGAGACAAGGTCGCCGCCGATAAAGGGATAGTCGGTGTCGCCCTTGAGGGAGACGAATTCGGTTTCCCGGCTGAAATCAGGGATGGTGAAGGTTTTAAACAGTTCCGCTGAGGCCAGCAGATCAGGCACCGAGGCCATCAGCCGCTGGCGGATTTTTTCCAGCTCGCCTTTTTCCGGCAGCATGGTGAAGCCGCCCACCACGGTCCGGGTCGGGTGCAACCGTCTGCCGCCGATAAGGTCGCAGGCATCGTTGGCCAGCAGTTTGAGGCGCAGGGCCCGCTGCACCACCTCCGGGTGGGTCTTGGCCAGGGGCAGGACGCTGCCCACGCCGAGGAAATCAGGGGCTGCGAGAAAGTACAGGTGCAGGATATGGCTCTGCAGGGTTTCCATGTGCTTGAGCAGGAGCCTCAGCTTCGCGGTTTGGGTTGAGGGGGTGATGCCGAAGGCGTTTTCCACCGCCCGGATGCTGGCCAGGGTATGGCCGATGGAACAGATCCCGCAGATCCGCCCGCAGATGTAGGGCGCGTTTTCCCAGTGCTTGCCCACCAGCATGGCCTCGAAAAAGCGGGGCGTTTCCACCACCTCCCATTGCGCCTTTTTGACCACCCCGTTTTTGATGCTGATGCGGATGTTGCCGTGCCCTTCCACCCGGGTCAGGTGGTGGATATCGACCTCGTAGGAGAGTTTCATGATTTTTTCCTCCTGGCCGGGGATTTTTTCTTCGCGGGGCGGAGGGTGTCGGCAAAGGAGGCAAAGCCGCCGAAACATTCCAACCGGTCGAGAATGGTCTCGCTGTCAAAGCCGTAGATATGCATGATCTTTTCCAGCTCTTTGAGGTTGGCCGTTTCCGCCGGGCCCCGGCAACCCCAGCACCCTCTGCGGTTGCTGGGGCACCAGGCGTCGCAGCCCGCCCGGGTGACCGGGCCGAGGCAGGGCTCGCCGAGCTCGAACAGGCAGATGTTCTCGTTGGCCTTGCACTCCATGCACACCGGGTATTCCGGATGGTGCACCGTCTTGCCCACCACCAGATCGGTGACGATTCTTTCGACCTCCTCCTTCTTGATGGGGCAGCCGAAGATTTCGAGATCCACCTGGACGAAATCCGCCAGGGGATGCACCTCCATGCTCTCGATGGGGAAGTCGCCGTACACCTCTTTTTTTACCCACTCCAGATCGCGAAAGCGGTTTTTCAGTTGGTTGACCCCGCCGAAGCAGGCGCAGGAGCCGAGGGCGACCAGGATCTTGGCGTTTTTGCGGATCGCGGTCAGACGGGCGATCTCGTCCTTGCGGGTGACGCTGCCCTCGACAAAGGCGATGTCGTAGGTGTCGGCCCGCTCGCTCATCCCTTCGCGGAAATGGACGACCTCCACCAGGTTGAGAAAATCGAGCAGGGTGGCCTCGTTGTTTAACAGCTGCAACTGGCACCCCTCGCAGGAGGTGAGCTCGAAGAAGCCGACCTTGGGCCGGGCAAGAGGGACGCCGAGGTAGGAGAGTGGCTCGCTCATCTCAAATCGCCTCCTTGAGGTTCAGCACCGACCAGTAGTCAAAGACCGGGCCGTCCAGGCAGGTGTAGGTCGAGCCGATGTTGCAGCGGCAGCACTTGCCCCGGCCGCAGTGCATGCGGCGTTCCAGGGAAACGAACATCTTCTGCATGGGCAGCCCGGCCTCGGTGAGCAGCTTGCAGACGAAATGGAACATCACCGGCGGCCCGCAGACGATGGCAAAGGTGTTCTCGCGCAGGCTGGCGGTCTGGCTGAGCCGTTCCCGGAGGAGTTCGGTGATCAGGCCGGTGCGACCCTTCCAGCTCTTGCCCGCTTTATCCACCGTGATACCGAGGGTGATGTCGAACCGTTGCCATTCCTCGTACTGGTAGGTGAAGAGCAGCTCCGCCGGGCTCTTGGCGCCGTACATGATGTCCACCCGTCCGTAGCTGCTCCGGTTTTCCAGCACGGCCAACAGGGGAGAGCGCAACGGCACGATGCCCAGCCCCCCGCC
>DASWIU010000067.1:0-5881 GCA_036397515.1 Desulfurivibrionaceae bacterium
CGGAGCCTCCATTGAAATCGTGCTCTCGGATATGCTCATGCCGGAGGAGGACGGACTGCAGCTGCTCCAACGCATCAGGAATTCGGCGGAATACTGGCACCTGCCGTTCATCATGATCACCTGTGTCGATGACATGGACCGCATCATGTCCGTGACCGAGGAGCACATCGACGCCTATCTGGTCAAGCCCGTCACCGAGGCGGTGCTCAGACAAAAGATATACTCCGCCCTCAAAAAGACCTACGATCCCGACCCGTATTATCAGGCCCTGTTCAAGGGGAAAAAATACCTGCGCGAAGGCCGACACGAGATCGCCATCCAATCCCTGGAAGAGGCACGGGACCTGCAGCCAGGACAGTCAGCCACCTATTTCAACCTTGCCCAGGCGCAGGAAAAAGTCGGCAAGATGGATGAGGCCGAGGAAAACTACAAGCGGTGCAAGGACTGCAGTAACGATCTCTATGTCCGATCCCTGGACGGGCTTGCCCGGCTCTATCAACACAAAGGCGACCACGCCAATGCCTTGGATGCCCTCCGAAAAGCGATCGAGATCTCTCCCAACACCCCGGACCGCCACATGGATCTTGCCCTGCAGCTCAATGCCGTGGGCAACAGGGCTGAAGCAAAATCCTCGTTGACCAGGGCGCTGAAGCTTTCGAGAAAGAAGGCAACCCTGCCCCCGAAGTATATCGAAGCCTGTCTGGATTTCGGCATGGACACGGAGGCCGAGGCGATCATGCAGCGGAGCATGGGCGACGACATGGGGGATATTGTTCTTTTAAACCAGATGGGTATTGTCTGCAGGCGGCGCAAGGAGCATGAGCGGGCCAAGAAATACTATAAACGTGCCTTGGAGATTGCGCCGAACGACGAATCACTCAACTACAACTATGCGGTGCTGCTGGTCGATCTGAAAGATTACAAGGCTGCCCGCAATTATCTCTACCAAGTGCTCCGGCAAAATCCTGATTCGGAGAATGCTCTCTCCCTGATCATGAAACTGGATAAACGCGAGGCATATTGAGGTCCAGATCATGGGTCCCGCTCCTCGGCGGCCCGGCCTGAATTGCCCGCCCCGTGATGGTCTGTCGTGCGCTTGGCCGGGTATGCGCCTGGAGCGGGATCTGCCGTCGGTTGAGAACGTTAAAAGGTGCCGACCACCGCGGCATCCTCGGCAAGGTCCGCAGGATCCTGCAGGGGGCCGAGGGGGTTCTTTTTATATATCTCTCCCTCAATGCGGGGCTGGCCGTCCCAGATTTTGTACACCACCAGATCATTTACCAGGACAATGAAGGCGGAAAAGCGCCAGCCGCTTTGGTGGGCCTGGCGTTTGAAGCGCAGGAGATCCAAAAAGAGGTTGCCATGCCGTTGGCTTTTAAGGTTCTGGATCTTCAGCTCGTAGGCGACACAGGAATCCTTTGCCTCCACGCAGCCCCTGAGGCCGGGGGGCAGATCGGCCATGGTGATGTTGGTGTTGGGCATGAATTTTTGGATGATGGCCAGGTAATTGAGAATCTGCATATTCGCGGTTTGATGCGGGTCGAAACCAAGTTTCCGCAGATCTGCTTTTGTGGTTTCAAGGGGGGTGATCTGGTCAAAGGAAGCCTTGATCTGGTCAAAGCTCTCCCAGCGGAATTCGTCCGTGCTCTTTGCCACCGGCAGCATGCCGGAACATCCCGAGGCCAGGCACAGGACAACAGCGAGCAGGATGATAGTGCGCAGGCGCATGGAGGCTCCTTTTATGAAGACAGAGGACAAGGCGGAGGTCAGGCATCAAGATTGAGAATCACCCGACCCTTCTGCCTTCCTTGTAGAATATAATCGATCTGTCGGTCAAGCTCCTTGAGCGATATTTCCGTGGCAACCCGTTCCAGGTTCGGCAGCCGCCAGGTGGTGGCGATTTTTTGCCAGATGGGGATGCGAACCGCCATGGGGCATTCGGCGCTGTCAATGCCGAGCAGGCTCACCCCCCGCAAGATAAAGGGGTAGACGTTCAGGGGCAGGTCCGGGGAGGCGGTATTGCCGCAACAGGTGACCGCGCCGCCGTAACGGGTGGATTTGATGGCGGTGGCCAGCATCTCGCCCCCCACCGTATCGATCACCCCTGCCCATTTCTCTTTCAGCAGCATCCGGCCGCTACGGTCGATGCAGCCTTCCCGGGGGATGATATCCCGGGCGCCCAGGTCGCGCAAAAATTGTTCCTGCTCCGGTTTTCCGGTGGCGGCGGCCACGGCAAAGCCGCTTAAGGCAAGCATGGCCACGGCCATGCTGCCCACGCCGCCGGTGGCGCCGGTGACCAGAATCTTGCCCTGTTCCGGCAAGACCGGGTGGCGCTGCAGCCGGGCCACGGATTGGGCCGCGGTAAAACCGGCGGTGCCGTAAATCATGCTCTCCCGCAGGGTGAGGCCGGCGGGCAGGGGCATGACCCATTTGGCCGGCACCCGGATCATTTGGGCAAAGCCGCCCGGGGTATTCATGCCGAGATCATAGCAGGAGACCACCACTGCGTCGCCGGGGGAAAAATCGGGCGAATCGCTTGCCAATACCTCGCCAGCGGCATCGATCCCCGGGGTGTGCGGGTAGCGGCGGGTCACGCCGCGGTTGCCCGAAGCGGACAGGGCATCCTTGTAATTGAGCGAAGAGTAGCGCACCCGGATCAGCACCTCGCCAGGCGGCAGATCGCTTAAGTTTTTGGTGACGATGGCCCGCTGGAACCGGCCGGGACTGGTTTGGCTGACGACCATGGCCTGGAAGGTGGTAGGCAAGGGGATGCTCCTTTGTGCGGTTGTGCGGGAAAAACAGGCGGTTCAGGGAGGTTTGCAAAGGCGCACTATACCATGATCCAGCGCCGAACGCCAATCTCCGCCATCTCCCTGTCCGGCCGTGAAAAAACTGCCCGGCCCCAGGAAAAAAATCTGCCGCCACCCCCGCTTTTTTGCTATCCTGAAGGTGATGCAATCTCCCCCAGCCCCTGCCGGGCTGGCTGGTAAGCCGTTGTTCAAAAATAACCGGAACATGGCAATGACGTGATCGGCATAAGGGGCCGTAACGAAATGGTCAAAAATGAAATGGTTATTCCGTAACGGCCTCTAATCATATGACCAAGAGAGGTGGCGCCGCATGAAAGTCTATGACGACAAGCACATCAAGAACATCATCTTATTGGGCAGTGTCAAATCCGGCAAGACAACCCTGGCCGAGACCATGGTTTTTGAGGCGGGGCTCACCAAGAGACGCGGCACGGTCGAGGACAAGAACACCATCTCCGATTATCACCAGATCGAGCACGAACGCGGCAACTCGGTGTACGCCACCTCCCTGCACACCGAATGGCGGGATTACAAGATCAACATCATCGACACCCCCGGTCTGGACGATTTCGTGGGCGAGATCGTCTCCGCCCTGCGGGTGGCCGATACCTGCGTCATGCTGATCAACGCCCAGTACGGGGTGGAGGTGGGCACCGAGCTGGTCTGGAACTCGGTGGAGCGATTCGCCAAACCCGCCATCTTTGCGATCAATCAGGTCGATCATCCCAAGGCCGGTTATGACGAGGCGGTTTCCTCCATTCAGGAGCGCTTCGGCAAGGCGGCTGTGCTGATGCAGTATCCGGTTAATCAGGGCCAGGGCTTTAACAGTATCATCGATCTGCTCAAGATGACCATGTACCGGTTTCCGGCCGAGGGCGGCAAGCCGGAGAAGCTGCCCATCCCCGAAAGCGAGAAGGAGCGGACCGAGAAGCTCCACAACGAGCTGGTGGAAAAGGCGGCGGAAAACGACGAGGCCCTGATGGAGCTCTACTTTGCCAAGGGCAGTCTGGATGAGGATGAGATGCGCACGGGGCTCAAGATCGGCATGCGCAACCGGGAGCTCTTCCCGATCTTCTGCCTCTCCGCCAAACAGAACATGGGCAGCGGCCGGATGATGGGTTTTATCGACAACGTGGCGCCCACGGCCCAGGAGATGCTGCCCGAGCACACCCTGGACAACGGGGAGCTTGCCTGCGATCCGGCCGGGCCTCCGGTGCTCTTTGTCTTCAAGACCCTGGTCGAGCCCTATCTCGGCAAGATCACCTTTTTCAAGGTCTGTTCCGGCGAGATCAGCGAGGGGCAGGATCTGGTCAACTACCAGACCGGCGACACCGAACGGCTGGCCCAGCTCTTCATCATGGACGGCAAGGAGCGCCACCAGGTGAAGAAGCTCTCCGCCGGCGACATCGGCGCGACCTTGAAGATGAAAGGCACAGGCACCAACCACACCCTGCACGGTAAGGAGAAACGGGTGGGGCTGGCGCCCATCGAGTTTCCCGAGCCGCGGATCCGTTCGGCCATAGTGGCCAAGGAGAAAAAAGACGACGAAAAGCTGGGCGAGGCGCTGCGGGACATGCAGACCGAGGATCCGACCCTCAAGGCCGAGTTTGCCTCGGAGGTGAAGCAGCTGATCCTCTGGGGCCAGGGCGAATTGCACCTGCAGGCGGCCCGCTGGCGTCTGGAGCATGTCTACGGGATCAAAACCGAATTCGTGGAGCCCAAGATTCCCTACCGGGAAACGATCCAGAGGCCGGCCACCGCCATGTACCGCCACAAGAAGCAGTCCGGCGGCTCGGGCCAATTCGCCGAGGTGCACCTGCGCATCGAGCCCCATGTGGAGGGGGCGCCCGACCCCGCCGACCTCAGCGTGCGCGGCAAGGAGGAGATTGACCTGCCCTGGGGCGGCAAGCTGGTGTTTTATAACTGCATCGTGGGCGGGGTCATCGACGGCAAGTACCTGCCCTCCATCCAGCGGGGGGTCATGGAGAAGATGCTGGAAGGACCCATGACCGGCTCCCATGTCCGGGACGTGCGGGTCATGGTCTTCGACGGCAAGATGCATGCGGTGGATTCCAACGACATCTCCTTCAAGATCGCCGGAGCCCAGGCCTTCAAGGAGGCATTCAAGGCGGCGGACCCGCTCATCCTCGAGCCCATCTACGAGATGGAGATCATGGTGCCGGAAGAGGTGATGGGGGAGGTGATGGGGGATCTCCAGACGCGGCGCTCCATCATCAGCGGCATGGAAACCCAGGGGCGGTATCAGGTGATCAAGGCCCTGACCCCCTTGGCCGAGCAGTACAAATACACCACTGCCCTCAAATCCCTGACCCAGGGGAGGGCCAGCTTCAAACGGCGGTTCAAGGAGTATGCCCCGGTGCCGTTTGAGGTGCAGAAGAGTTTGGCCGCCCAAAGCGCTGAGTGATCGGGCTGCTCGCAGAGACGGGAATAAAAAAGCCGCCGGACTTGCGTCCGGCGGCTTCTCTCGAGGGGGAGGAGAGGGATTTGCCTGTTGTTATACAAAGGGACAACTGCGGCGCATGGCGACAAGCGGGCGCCAAGCGTTTAGTAATTCTATTGAATGCTTAATAACTCTATTTCAGTTTTTTGGCAACTATTTTTTTGTGCGTATTTGTGGGGGGTTGGCAGGCCATCTGCCGGCGGCCGGCGTGAAAATGCATTGGCACAGGGCGTTATCCGCGAGGGATAACGCCCTGTTTTTTTTGCGGACGGATCAGATTTCCTTCATGGCCACCAATTTTAAGGCATGGGTGGTGCATTTGGTCACACAGGCCGGTTGCAGACCCGCATCCAGGCGGTCCATGCAGTAATCGCATTTCACCGCCTTGTTGGTTTCCGGGTTGTGCTGGGGGATGCCCCAGGGGCAGGCGCCGGCGCAGGCCATGCAGCCGATGCATTCCGCCGCTTCCACATAGACGATGCCATCCTCCCGCTTTTTCATCGCCCCAGTAGGGCAGATGGTGACGCAGAACGGGTCCTCGCAATGGTAGCAGGAGCGGAACTTGAACTCGGTCTTGGGAACCCCCCGCACGGATTTGAGCGGTTCATGG
>DASWIU010000068.1:0-5109 GCA_036397515.1 Desulfurivibrionaceae bacterium
GGCGCTGCCGCACTGGGGCTCAAGAATCTGCTCTGCCTCACCGGCGACCACCAGAAGTTCGGCAACCATCCCGGCTCCAAGGGCGTCTTTGACATGGACTCCATCCAGCTCCTCGGCATGGTGAAAGACATGCGGGATGAGAAGAAATTCCAGTGCGGGGAGCCGATCAAGTCCCATGAGCCCCGGTTGTTTCTCGGCGCCGCGGCCAACCCGTTTGCCGGGCCTTCCGAACAGTTCCGGGCCGCGCGGCTGGCAAAAAAAGTCGCCAATGGCGCGGATTTTGTCCAGACCCAGATCATTTACAATGTGGAGCGCTTTGCTCGATTCATGCAGGCGGTCCGCGATCTCGGCCTCCACAAAAAGGTCCACATCCTGGCCGGCGTTACCCCGCCCAAATCCGTGGGCATGGCCCGCTACATGAAGAACTCCGTGCCGGGCATGGATGTCACCGACGAGGTGATCAAGCGGATGCAGGGCGCCAAGGACAAGGAAGACGAGGGCATCAACATCTGCGTTGATATCATCCGCCAGGTCCGGGAGATAGAAGGGGTGGCCGGCGTCCATATCATGGCCATCGAATGGGAAAGCGCTGTGCCGGAGATCGTCAGCCGGGCAGGGCTTGCCGCCCGGCCGGTCTTTGCCGACGAGCCGGTTGCCCTTGCGGCGCCGGTTTCGGCCATTGAGATTCGGACCACGGGGGCCGGGGGTGAGGAAGGTGATGCTGTCCTGGCGGCAGCCAAGGTTGAGGCAGGAAAAATTATCGCCGCGGCCAAGGCGGAAGCCGCCCAGTACCGTGCATCAGCCACGGCCGGCACCAGCGGCGCCGGGGTGGTTGGTCAGGCAAGGATTGAAATAGAAGAAGCAGGAGAGGATGCGATGAACGAAAAAGAACGGCAGATGGCGCTTGACTCGGTACGTCTCGGTCTGGATGCGCTGAAAAAGGCCTACGGCTTGTCGGACGATCAATTTGATGCCCTGGTGAAGTTTGCCGGAGCCGAGGCTATTCTCAAGCGCGAGCCGTTGCTCGATGTTCCTGCTTTCCCGGCACCAGCTCCGGCGGCTCCTGCGCCGGTGCCTGTGATAGACGAGAGTGGGGCCAAGAAAGCCGCCGAGGCCGCGGCTGCGGAAGAGGCCAAGAAGGCGGAAGCCGCCAAGAAGGCAGCCGCGGAGCAGGCGGCGGCAGAGGCCAAGAAGGCGGAGGCGGCGAAAAAGGCTGCCGAGGCTGCGGCTGCGGAAGAAGTCAAGAAGGCTGAGCCAGCCAAGAAGGGTGTTGAGACCAAGGCCGCGGAAGAGCCCAAGAAAGCCGCTGCGCCTGCAGCGAAGAAGGCCAGCCCGGCCCCGGCTACCGCAGTCGGCGCGGCAGAGCTTGCCCTTGAAAAAACGCCCTTGTCCGAACGGGCCGCCAAGGTTCCCGAGGCCTCCTACAAGCAGGCCTACACCGGCGCCATCCGTCAGACCGTGTTGGGCGACGAGGCAAGCGGCATCAAGGTGGGCGGGGCTACGACCCTGCCGTTCCATCTCTTTGAAGGGACCATGGGCAACAGCCCCAAAATCGCCTTTGACGTGCTGGATGTGAAACCCGAGGAATGGCCCGACTCCCTGGCCCGTCATTATCAGGATGTTCTGGACAATCCCCTGGCCTGGGCCCAGAAATGCGTCAAGGAATACGGCGCGGACGCCATCTGCCTCTCCATGGTCAGCACCGACCCCAACGGCCTGAACCGGCCTGCGGGCGAGGCGGCCAAGGCCGCGGCCGAGGTGGTGAAGAATATCGAGGTGCCGGTTATTGTCTGGGGTTGCGGCAACGGCGAAAAGGATACGGAAACCCTGCGGGAGATCACCTCGCTGATCGGCGACAAGAAGGTTTGTCTGGCCCCGCTTTCCGACAGCAACTACCGGGCCATCGGCGCCACGGCCATGGCCTTCCAGTATCCAATGGTCGCGGCTTCGCCCATTGACGTCAATCTGGCCAAACAGCTCAATATTTTGCTGGAAAATCTTGGGGTCTCCCTTGATTCCGTGTTGATCGATCCTTCCATCGGCGCCCTCGGTTACGGCATCGAGTACAGTTATTCGGTCATGGAGCGGATCCGCCTGGCGGCTCTGACCCAGAAAGACGAGAAGCTCCAGGTGCCCTTTATCTGCAATCTGGGCCGCGAGGTCTGGAAGGCCAAGGAATGCCGGCTGCCTACTGACGAGATGCTTGGTGATCAGGAAACCCGGGGCATTCTCATGGAGGCGGTCACCGCTTCCTGCATGTTGATGGCCGGCGGCGAACTGATGATCATGCGGCATCCGAGAGCGGTTTCTCTGACCAAGTCGCTGATCGCCGGTCTCATGGGTTAACCGTAGTCCGAAATGTAGAATAATTGGGATGTCGGGACCGGCATAAGGTGCCGTAACGAAAAGGTTGTTTCGTAACGGCTCCTAAATTGTCTGAACTTGTAGAGTAAAGAGGAGAAAAACCAAATGTCTAAGATCATCTGTTCAGCCGCCATCCGTGGGGCTCACAAGATAGTTGATATGGCGGAAGCGAAGTTCGAAGAGGCCATCAAGAAGTACGGCCCTGAGCAGGAGGTGCATTTCCCGAACACCGCCTACTTTTTGCCGGTTATTTACAGTATGCTGGGCGCCAAGGTACAGAATCTGGGCGACATGAAGGATATCTTCAAGGAATGCCGCACCCTTCTGCCGGAACAGGTGAGCGAGAATATTTGGCTGCCGTACCTCGCCCCGGCTCTGGATGCGGGCATGGCCACCTTTTTTGCCGAGGAGATGTACGAGGCTATCCGTTACCTGGAGACCCCGGATTTCTACACCAAGACCGAAGATCCGCTGGAGAACAATATCTGGCTGGGTGCTGCCGACGACGTCATCTTCCGCAAACGCGGCGTTGAGTTCGTGGACGGCACCGCCCCCGGTTTTGCCGCCATCATGGGCACCCCGGACGACAGTGCGGTCGCCTCCCGGATCGCCCTGGAGCTCCAGGAGAAGAACCTCTACATCTTCATGCACGATCAGTCTAACGGCAAGAACATGGCCGAGAAGCTGGTGGAAAACAAGGTGCAGGTCGGCTGGAATACCCGTTTGGTGCCCTTCGGCAAGAGCTACACCTCCGCGGTTTTTGCCATCGGCTTTGCCTGCCGGGTGGCCATGGCCTTCGGCGGCATCAAGCCCGGCGACTACAAGGGCAACCTGATCTACAACAAGGACCGGACCTTCGCCTTTGTCATGGCCTTCGGCCCGGTTTCCGACGAGTGGTACGCCAACGCGGCCGGCGCCATCAACTGGGGCTTCCCCACCATCTCCGACTACGATATCCCCGAGATCCTGCCCACCGGCATCTGCACCTACGAGCACGTGGTCAGCCAGGTGCCCCACGAGGAGATCGTCCAGAAGGCCATCGAGGTGCGGGGGCTCAAGGTCAACGTCACCAAAATCGACATCCCCTTGTCCTTCGGCCCGGCCTTTGAGGGAGAACGTATCCGCAAGGACGACCTGTTCATGGAATGCGGCGGCGGCCGGACCTCGGGGGTTGAGGTTCTTGTTTCCAAGGATATGTCCGAGGTGGAGGACGGCAAGGTTACCGTTGAAGGGCCGGACATCAAGGACATCCAGGTGGGTCAGAATCTGCCCCTCGGCATCCTGGTCGAGGTTGCCGGGCGCGGGATGCAGTCGGACTTCGAGCCCATCCTCGAGCGTCAGTTCCATCACCTGATCAACTACATCCAAGGCATCATGCACATGGGCCAGCGGAATATCATGTGGCTCCGGGTCGGCAAGGCCGCGGTGGAAAAGGGCTTTTCCCTCGCCCACATCGGCAAGGTGCTGCACGGCAAGCTGCATCAGGAGTTCGGCGCCATTGTCGACAAGATTCAGGTCAAGATCTACACCGAGTTGGACAAGGTGGAGGAAGTCCAGGAGCTTGCCCGCAAGGTCTACGCGGAGCGCGATGAGCGGCTGGGCTCCATGACCGACGAGACCGAGGAGATCTTCTATTCCTGCACCCTGTGCCAATCCTTTGCCCCGAGCCATGTCTGCGTCATCACCCCGGAGCGGATCGGGATGTGCGGCGCTTACAACTGGCTGGACGGCAAGGCCTCCTTTCAGATCAACCCCACCGGCCCCAATCAGCCGATTCAGAAAGGCGACTGCCTGGATGAGAAGCTCGGCCGCTTCAAGGGGATCAACGATTTCGTCGATCAGACCTCCCGCGGGGCCGTAACCGACCTTGCCTTGTACTCCCTGATGAACAGCCCGATGACCGCTTGCGGCTGTTTCGAAGCCATTGCCGCCATGCTGCCCCAGTGTAACGGGATCATGGTGGTCAACCGCGACTACAGCGGCATGACGCCTTCCGGGATGAAGTTTACTTCCTTGGCCGGTATGGCCGGCGGCGGCGCCCAGACCCCTGGTTTCATCGGGGTTTCCAAGCATTTCATGACCAGCCCCAAGCTGTTTGTCGCCGAGGGCGGGTTGCAGCGGATGGTCTGGCTGCCCAAGATGATGAAGGAAGAGATCAAGGACAAACTCATGGAGCGTTGCAAGGAAATCGGCATGCCGGAGTTTTACGACATGATCGCCACCGAGGAGAACGGCACCACGGAGGAGGAAATCCTCGCCTTCATGAAGAAGGTTGGCCATCCGGCTCTTGAGATGGAAGCGCTTGTTTAAGAAAAGATAGGAGCAAGGCGCAAGGAAAAAGGCCACAGGAAACAGCCTTTAGCCTTTAACCTTGAACCTTTAACCTTGTTTATACTGGAGGAACAGACAGATGGCTTTAACAGGTATTCAAATCCTCAAGATGCTTCCCAAGAAGAACTGTGGGGAGTGCGGCATTCCGACCTGTCTTGCCTTTGCCATGAAGGTGGCTGCCGGGCAGATGGAAATCGGCGAATGTCCGTATGTGAGTGATGAGGTCAAGGAGCAGATCGGCGAGGCATCCGCTCCCCCGATCCGGACTGTTAAAATCGGCGCAGGCGACAGCGCCTATACCACCGGCGGCGAGACCTGTCTGTTCCGCCACGAAAAGCGGTTTGAGAACCCCACCGGCATCGCGGTCTTGGTCACCACCGAGATGAGCGGGGCCGAGGTCGAGGGGAGGATCAC
>DASWIU010000069.1:0-5760 GCA_036397515.1 Desulfurivibrionaceae bacterium
CCCCTCTTCGGTTGCGGGGGCTGTGGGCGCTTGCCACAGCCACTGGGCGGAGACCTTGGCCTCCGGGCGCTGGAAATCAGGTCCCATCATGCAGCTGGTCAGGAGGGGCAGGCAGAGGCAGAGAGCCAGACTGGTCCGGTATGGTGTGGGGATCATGGGGTTACTCCTTAAAAAAAATGGGCCGGGTGTTTCATTGTACTATTGTTTCTCTGATTCAATATGCAAATCATGCGGCATATTGCCCCGACGTTAGATACCGAAAGGATTATCGCGGCTGAACGCTCCTACCGGGTTGGGGCGTATCGGTTGTTTGTAGGAGCGGCTTCAGCCGCGAGAACTACCATCCGCTTTGCACATTTAACCACAGGAGCAATAGCTTACCAAAAGAATCAAAATTTTCGGTAGCCCTGGTATGGCAACCGTTCAGCAGTGCCGCAGATGCTGGGAAGAGGCCAGCGAAGTGTGCTGTTGCACATGAGCCGGCCGATGACAACGCAGATGTGGTGCTGCTGAACGGTTTATTCATAACGCAGGGCCTCGATGGGATCCAGCCGCGAGGCCTTCCAGGCCGGGTAGAAGCCGAAGATGATTCCCACCCCGGCCGAGACCAGCACCGCCATGGCGATGGCCATGGGCGAGGTCTCCACCGGCCACTTGAGCAGGAGCTGCACCAGCAGGGAGCCGCCGTGGCCGAGGACAATGCCCATGGCCCCGCCGGTGAGGCAAAGGACCACCGCCTCCACCAAAAACTGCCGGAGGATGTCGCGGCCCCTGGCGCCGACGGCCATGCGGAGGCCAATCTCCCGCGTCCGCTCGGTAACCGAGACGAGCATGATGTTCATGATCCCCACCCCGCCCACGACCAGGGAGATCATGGCCACGGCCAGGAGCAGGTTGGTCATCAGCTTGGTGGTGGTGGAGAGGGTGCGGGTCAGCTCGGCCATGTCGCGGATGTTGAAATCGTCCGGGTCGTCGTTGCGGATGCGGTGCCGTTCCCGGAGCACCCCGGAGATCTGTTCGATGGCCAGGGGAATCTCCGCCGAACTGTTGGCGGCGAGCATGATCTGATCGATGTTGGCGAAGCGCACCGGCATGGGGTTGTTGGCCTGCTGGATGGCGGAGCGTTCCGGGTAGAGGCTGCGCTGGGCCGTGGGGTAGAGGTTGGACAGGGTATTCACCGAGTCGGTTGCGGCGGCGGTACTCTGGTTGGCGGTGGAAAGAGTGGCGCCGGTGACCCGGTATTTGATGGTGGTCCAGGGCGCCAGGATGACGTCGTCCTGATCAAAGCCCATCATGTTGGCGCCCTTGGCGGCGAGTACCCCGACGACCTTGAAGGAGATATTCTTGATCCGGATCTCCTTGCCCACCGGGGATTCTCCCTCGAACAATTCCCGGACCAGGCTCTTGCCCAGGAGGCAGACCCGGTTGCCGTTCAACACATCCCGGTCGCCGAAGGGTTCGCCTTCGGCCAGGCTGCCCCAGTCCTGGACATCGAGATAGGCCGGGGTGGTGCCGTAGATGGCGTTGGGCACCCAGTTGCGGTTGCCGTAGACCACCTGGGCGCGGGCGCGGACCATGGGCGCGGCGTTGCGCACCGAGGGGCATTCCCGCAGGATGGCCTGGCAGTCTTCCGGGGTCAGGGTGGTGGTGGTGCCCGCCCCGTAGGAGACCCCGCCGCTGGAAGCGGTGCCGGGCCGGATGACCAAAACGTTGGCCCCCATGCTGGCGATGGTTTTTTTGAGAGCCGCCGAGGCGCCGGCGCCGATCTCCATCATGGCGATGACCGCGCCCACGCCGATGACGATCCCCAAGGTGGTGAGCATGGCCCGCATGGGATTGCGGCGCAGGGTCCGAAAGGCGGTGCGGGCGGTGGCATATACCATCATGGCGCGCTCCCCTCGTTTTTCGGCTGTGGCTCGGCAGGGGGAGCCGCATCCCCCTGGATCACCCCGTCGTCCATGCGGATCACCCGGTTGGCGTGGCCGGCCACCTTGGGGTCGTGGGTCACCATGATGATGGTGATGCCATCCTCGGTGTGGAGCCGCTCGAACATCTGCAGCACCTCTTCGCTGGTCTTGGAATCCAGGTTGCCGGTGGGCTCGTCGGCAAAGAGCACCGGCGGGCGGTTGATCAGGGCCCGGGCGATGGCCACCCGCTGCTGCTGGCCGCCGGAAAGTTGGGAGGGGTGGTGGTCCAGCCGGTCGGCCAATCCCACCCGGCCAAGCATCTCGGCGGCCCGCTCCCGGGCTTGGCCATCGCTCAGGTTCTCGGCGGAGTAGGAGAGCGGCATGGCCACGTTTTCGAGGGCGCTGGTTCGGGCCAGCAGGTTGAAGCTCTGGAAGACAAAGCCCAGCTTGCGGTTGCGGAGCAGGGCCCGTTCGTCGGCGGAGAGCTGGGAGACCTCCTGGCCGTCCAGCCAGTATTCGCCCGCGCTCGGCCGGTCCAGGCAGCCCAGGATATTCATCAGGGTGGACTTGCCGGAGCCGGACGAACCGGTGAGCGCGACCAGTTCCCCCTGCCGGATGGTCAGGGAGATGCCTTTCAGCACGGGCACGGCGATGTCGCCCATCTGGTAGGTTTTTTCAATGGAGCGCAGGGTGATGAGTTCCATGGCTGCTCTACTTCTCTCCCTTGGGCTTCCTGCCGGCGCCGAATCTGGGGGTGAAGGGGCTGCCGCCCCCGTTTTTATCGGTCTCGGACATCCGTATCCCGGTGATGACCTGCATGCCCTCGCGCAGCTCCGTGCTCTCCACCGCGGTGTTGATGCCGTCGCTGGCCCCGGTTTGGACCTCGATCCGGCGGAGCTTTTGCCTCTCGTCCAGCACCCAGAGGCTGCCGCCGGCCTTACCGTTGGCCGAGGCCGGGCCCTTGCCCTCTTTTTTCGTGCCGCCCCCGTTCTCGCCCTCCTTGGCCGGCGGGCTCCAGCGCAGGGCCGCGTTGGGCGCCTGCAGGACATTCTCCAGCTTTTGCAATTGGAACAGGACATTGGCGGTGAGATACGGCAGGAGGCGGCCATCCGCGTTGTCGGTGGAGATCTCCACCGTGTAGGTCACCACGTTCTGGGTCATGGCGGCGTTGAGCCGGATCTTGCCCACCTCGCCGCGGAAGGTCTCGCCGGGGAAGGCGTCCACCGTGAAGGTCACCGGCTGGCCCGGGCGGATGCGGCCGATATCCGCCTCGTTCACCGCCACCCAGACCTGGATGCGGGTAAGATCCTTGGCCAGCAGGAAAAGGCTCGGCGCGTTGAGGCTCGCCACCACGGTCTGGCCGATGTTGACCCGCCGGTCGATGATGATGCCCTTGACCGGCGAGGTGATGGTGCAGTAGCCGAGGTTACGTTGGGCGCGCTTGAGCGCCGCTTCGGCCTGGCGGATTGCGGCTTCGCTTACCGCCACCTGGGCCAGCGCGTTTTTCTGCGCCGCTTCGTAGCCCTCGTAGCTCGATTGCGACAGGGCTTGGGAGGGGCCGAGCTGTTGGGCCCGTTTCCATTCCTGTTCGGTTCGGAAGAGATCCGCCTTGGCCTTCTGCAGCCCGGCCTTGTTCGAGAGGAGCTGGGCCTCGGCCTGGGCCACGTCCGCTCCGTAGAGCGAATCGTCGATCCGGGCCAGCACCGTGCCCGCCTCCACCGGCGAGCCGTAGTCCACGGTTTTGCCCTTGGCGTCCTTGCCAAAGGAGACGATCCGCCCGGCCACCTGGGCGCCGACGTCGATGACCTCTTCCGGTTCCACGGTGCCGGTGGCGTTGATGGTAACCAGCAGATTTCCGCGCGTGAGCTCGGCGGTCCGGTAGGCGGCGTCCTTTCCCTTACTGCGGGTAAGCTGCCAGGCGGCCAGGCTGCCGAGTAGCAGCACGGCGATCAGTATGATCAGGGATTTTTTGCCCGGATGTTTCATAAGCCAACCTCGGTAGGTGATTGTTGCGCATGCCGGGGGCGGAGCGCCCGGATTCCGGCCAGGCTGAAACGGGTGACGTGGTCCGCCAGCTGCTCCACATCCTCGAGCAGGGGCTCGATGCAGGTGGTTGGCAGTTCCTGCGCACTCTTGCGGCGGCGGGCGTAGAGCAGGGGGCCGAAACACTGGGCTCGGATGGACATGGCGCAGAGCTGTACCTCGGGCTCCTGGGGCTCCTTGTCCAGCAATTCGGAGACCAGGAGGGTAAGGCCTTTAAAGATCGGCTCCACTGATTCCTGCATGGGCTTGGCCAGGAGGCCGGTGGGGTTTGCCATCTCCTTGTGGAAGATGTCGAAATCATGGCTTTGCGGGTCGATGATCCTGCGCATAATCGAGAGAATCCACCCGCGCAGCCGCTCTTCCGCCGGGGCCTGGGGGGCAATGTTGCCATCCGGGGGATAGACGCGCAAGGACTGGGTGAAGGCGTAGCGCCAGCTCTCCACATAGAGGGCCTCCTTGCTGCCGAAATGGTAGCTGACCGCGGCGGTGTTGGCCCCTGCCTGCTTGCAGATCTCGGCGATGGTCGTTTCCCGGAAGCCTTTGTTGGCAAAGATTTTGCCTGCGGCCTCCAGTAGGTTCTGGCGGGTTTCCTGGCCATCGCTTCGTTGTTTTCGCACGGATTGGTTCCTTAAGGTTGATAAGTTAAACGTATATTTGATTTATTTATCCGGCGGCGTCAAGGGGTTTTTGGGAATGGATTCTCTCCGGCTATCCTTTAAAACAGGGGGGAAATATGTTACAGAGGGTGCATGGATAGAGAGCAAAAAGAACAGGCTGCGGGTGGGCCAACCGATTTGCGCGGTCTCACCCTAAGCCAACTGAGCGAGTATGTCGTGGCTCTGGGCCTGCCTGCCAAACGGGGGCGGCAGATTTTTGCCCGGCTGCACCGACCCGGGGTCCTTGATTTTTCCCAGCTGGGGATCAGCCGGGAGGTGACAACGCTGTTGGCCGAACATGCCGCCATGAGCAGCCTTGCCCCCGAAACGGTGGAGAGGTCGGCGGACACCACCGAGAAATTCGCCTTCCGGCTCGAAGACGGGGCAATGATCGAGAGCGTGCTCATCCCCGAGGATGGCCGCCACACCCTGTGTATCTCCTCCCAGGCGGGTTGCGCCATGGGCTGTGGTTTCTGCCTCACCGGGGGGCAGGGTTTTACCCGCAACCTGCGGCCTGCGGAGATCGTGGGTCAGGTGCTGGCGGTGATGACCCACATGGTCGTAAGCGGCATCAAGCGGGCTACCCCGCGGGAGCTGCTCAACAACCTGGTCTTCATGGGTATGGGCGAGCCCCTGGCCAATTACGACAATCTGTTGATCGCGCTCACAATCCTCATGGATGACCATGGCCTCGGTTTTTCCGAGCGGCGGATCACGGTCTCCACCTGCGGCCTTGTCCCGCGCATGGACGATCTGGGCAGGGACATCCGGGTCAATCTGGCCGTGTCGCTGCACAGCGCCGATGACGCGGTCCGCAGCAGCCTGATGCCGGTGAACAGAACCCATGGCCTGGAAGCGCTGCTCGCCGCCTGCCGCAGGTATCCGCTGGGGAAAAAGAAGGTGATTCTTTTTGAGTATATCATGCTCAAGGGGATCAACGATTCGCTGGCCGATGCCCGGCTGTTGGCGGAAAAGCTGCAAGGCATCCCCAGCCGGATCAACCTGCTGCCCTACAACGGCTCCGGCGATACGGAGTTTGCCTGCCCGGACGGGGCGCAGACCCTGGCCTTTCAGAAGGTGCTGCGCGAGGCGGGCTTCAACACCTTTATCCGCCAGAGCCGGGGCGCGGATATCTCCGCGGCCTGCGGCCAGCT
>DASWIU010000070.1:0-3587 GCA_036397515.1 Desulfurivibrionaceae bacterium
GGAGACCCTGGGCAGCACCACGGTGATCTGCACCGATAAAACCGGCACCCTCACCGAAAACCAGATGACCGTGCAGGAGATCGTGGCCGGCGGCTTGTCGTACATGGTGGACGGTGCCGGTTATAATCCCAGGCTGGGCAGGATTGCCGAACCGGAAGCGGCTTCTGCCGGCACCTCGCCGGCTTTGCTGGAATGCCTGCGGGCCGGGCTTCTCTGCAACGACAGCCAGCTTGTCGAAGAGGAGGAGGAGGGGTGGCAGGTGCATGGCGATCCCACCGAGGGGGCGCTGCTGACCTCGGCCCGCAAAGGCGGCCTCGGCCCGGAAACCGTTGCCGCAAGCCCCCGCTTGGACACGGTGCCCTTTGAGTCGGAACATCAGTACATGGCCAGCCTGCACGAGGCCGGATCCGGCGCACCCCGGCTGGTCTACCTCAAGGGCGGGGTGGAAGCGGTTCTGGCCAGATGCGCAAGTCAGCTCGACGAGCTGGGTAATCCGGTTCCCCTGCGTGATGCCGAGATCCATGGCGCAGTGGAGGGGATGGCCGCCAAGGGGCTGCGGGTATTGGCCATGGCCAGCAAGGAGATGGGGCCGCAAACCTCGGAGATCCACCATGGTGATCTGACCGATGGCCTGGTCTTTCTCGGTCTGCAGGGGATGATCGACCCGCCGCGGCCGGAAGCGGTTGCCGCGGTCAAGATCTGTCAGGCCGCGGGCATCCGGGTCAAGATGATCACCGGCGATCATCCCCTTACCGCCGCCGCCATTGCCAGGCAGGTCGGGCTCTACAACCTGGATTCAACCCAGGGGGAGGGGGCTCCGGTGCTCACCGGCGCGGAGCTGGAAAAACTCTCGGACAGCGATTTCATCGACCGGGCCGAAGACACCGTGGTCTTTGCCCGGGCGACCCCGGAGCAGAAGCTCCGGCTGGTGGAGGCGCTCCAGGCCAGGGGCCAGGTGGTGGCCATGACCGGCGACGGGGTCAACGACGCCCCGGCCCTGAAACGGGCGGATATCGGGGTGGCCATGGGCATCACCGGCACCGAGGTGGCCAAGGAGGCGGCGGACATGGTGCTCACCGATGACAACTTCAGCTCCATCGAGGCGGCGGTGGAAGAGGGTCGGGGGGTCTTCGACAACCTGGTCAAGTTCATTACCTGGACCCTGCCCACCAACCTGGGCGAAGGGCTGGTCATCCTCACCGCCATCTTTCTCGGGGTCACCCTGCCCATCCTGCCGGTGCAGATCCTCTGGATCAATATGACCACCGCCGGGTTTCTCGGCCTGGCCCTCGCCTTTGAACCCAAGGAACCGGGCATCATGCTACGTCCGCCCAGGCAACCCAATGCGCCGATCCTGAACAGAAGTATGATTTTCCGGATTACCCTGGTGAGCTTTTTGATGCTGGGCGCGGCCTTCGGAATCTTTACCTGGGAACTGTCCGTCGGCGCCACCCTGGCCGAGGCGCGCACCGCCGCGGTCAATGCCTTTGTCATGGTCGAGCTGTTCTATCTCTTCAACTGCCGCTCCATGGAAAAATCCGTTTTCGAGCTCGGCTTTTTCTCAAACTTCTGGGTGCTTGGCGGCGTGGTCGCCATGACCCTGGTGCAGGTTGCCTACACCTATCTGCCGGTGATGAACCGGCTGTTTCAGAGCGCGCCGGTTGATTTGGGTGTTTGGGGTCGGACAGTGGCGGCGGGAATGGCGGTTTTTGTGATTATTGAAATCGAAAAAAGGCTGTGGCTCAAGAAGGCAGTGGTCGCGGCCTAAGGGTTTGTCGTCAAAAAATAATCTGATTACCACTAATCTTCAGCCCGTTCTTTAACGTCATTCCCGGCTCCCAGCTTCAGATACAACTCCCTTCCCACCCAGGCATCGGTGGCGGCGTACTGGATCTGGGCCGGGGCCAGGACCTCCCTGGCCCAGTTCGAGGTCTGTGCCCCCTTGGCGATGCGAAAGCACAGCAACACCGCGGCCAGCCCCCGCAGGCCGTGGTTTTTGATCTCGGCCTTCTTGGCGAGCGTGCCGAGATCCACAAAACCAGCCGGTTTGAACGGGGCCAGCTTGTGCAGTTCCTGGAGATCATAGGCCAGCGATACCCCGGCCTTGACCACCTTGGGGTCGGCCAGGATTTCCCGCAAGGGAGCGGGCAGGCCGAGCGGTTTCAACTGAAAGAGATAGACCTCTTTTTCCCCGGCCAGTTGCAGGAGCGAGGGCAGGTAGCTTTCCCCCTTGTGGTAGGCGGGCCGGGTCTCCGTGTCAAAGCCGAGGATGGTTTCCCCGGCCAGGGCGCGGACCGCCCGGCTCAGTTCCTCCGGGGTGCGAACCACGCGGACCGGTCCCTCCCATCTGCGGATGGGGCAGGCGTTGATCTCTTCCTTGGTCATCCGCTGGGCAAAGCCGGGGCGGGGGTCGGTGGTATGCATGGAGTCTATATACGGGAAGTATTGCCGGTTTGGGAAGGATTTTCTGTAACTGTCCAGCACCACCACATCTGCTTTGTCATCGGTCGATTCGCATACTGGAGTATGGCGAATCGACCTCTTTGTCGGCACTTCTGCCGACAATTGACACGCGCATCTGCGGCACCGCTGGACAGTTACAGGTTGGGGCTCATTAATTATCTGCCTTGAGCCGGATAATTATGGATTTTTATGTCTTCCTGGCAAGGCTATGCATCCTTTCCCGTCTGGCCGGAATAGGCGCCTGGTTGCCCGGGGATTGCCCTATATTTTCCTTGACTTCATTTTTGAAACAGCCGTAGTCTTTTTAGAGAAGCGGGGCTACGCGCCGGGGGTGTTCCACGCCAAAGGGCCGGGAAGGTCAGGGAGAAAAAATGCAACCATGTGATTTTGTCTTGTTCGGAGCCCATGGCGATCTGGCCACCCGCAAGCTGGTGCCCTCGCTCTACCAACTGGACAAGGCCGGGCTCCTGGAGCCGGGGCTGCGGATTGTCGGGGTGGCGCGCCGGGAGATCAGCCCCGACGACTATATCGCCCTGGCCAGGGAAAGCCTGGCAACCTTCATGAAGGAGGAGGTGGACGGTGCGGTCTGGGAACGGTTTGCCGGGCGGCTGCGCTATGTGCAGCTCGATCTGGCCAACCACGACCAGTACGGCAAGCTTTGCGAGATCATCGACCCGGGCCAACGGGTCATGGTCAACTACTGCGCCGTGCCCCCCACCATGTATGGCGATATCTGCCAGGGCTTGTCCCGGGCCGGATTGATCACGGAGCAGACCCGGGTGGTGTTGGAAAAACCCCTGGGCACCGACCTCGCTTCCTCAAAGATCATCAACGACGCAGTGGCCAAGTTTTTTAAGGAAGGACAGGTCTACCGGATCGACCATTATCTGGGCAAGGAAACCGTGCTCAACCTGGTGGCGCTGCGCTTTGCCAATTCCATCTTCACCACCAACTGGGACAACACCACCATCGACCACGTGCAGATCACCGTGGCCGAGGAGGTGGGCATTGAGGGCCGCTGGGGCTATTTCGACAAGTCCGGCCAGTTGCGCGATATGGTGCAGAATCACCTGTTGCAGATCCTCTCCCTGGTGGCCATGGAGCCGCCGGTCACTCTCGGCAGC
>DASWIU010000071.1:0-3874 GCA_036397515.1 Desulfurivibrionaceae bacterium
TTATACTGGACTCTAACCAGTTAGAATTACAGCCGATTACGGCATACGGTCAGGCTTGACTTACTGCCATTCCCCTGGGTGATATTCCGGGGGCAGTTTACTGAATCACCCTCTGCACTTGGATGGCGATAACGGCGGTAAGTTAACACTTCCGTAATCAGGTGTGAGAAAGCTCTTCGCGTATAACCCGCCGCAATACGGTTTCGATCTGTTCTGGGGGAGTCGTGCGGGACGCTCTTAAGAAATTAAGAAACTCACGCGTGAGAGAGCATGCGCGGGGTCAGGCCTCCAAGCTGGCAAGATCGCGAATTCCAGAATCATCCTGCCCACCAGGCCATCATGGTCTCCTCCTTCCCGAAGAAACCGGCAGCCCGGAAGTCGCAAACCGAATCCCCTGAAAAACACGGACTGACCCTGCTCGATCTCCTCGAACGCTGCCGGCCTGAGGGCATCGCGCCCGGCAGCGGCTGAAAACAGGGGGCAAGGGGACGTACCTGATATTTTAAGTTTTTACTGATCTCCCGACAAGATTGGGGAAATTGCAGAGAAAGGCGCGATCGTCGCAGCCAAGGGCATGGGCCATTTCCCCTGGCGTTTCCCTTGCCGATGGTTCGCTTGTCGGTCTCCATTTAGGAAATATGCCGCCTTGACCACAATTCCGGAAGAGCCAGACCAAGGGAAAACAAGAGGAAAAGGGGGAGCATCCCCGCAGTACGTCACGGAAAGTGCGTTTCAATGTTCATATGCCCGTGCAAAACACGAACAATCTCGATCATATCGGCAAGCGGTTGACGGTAAAAAATCACATGACTGCCAGCGTTAAATTTTCGGTAACCGATACGAATTTCAGGGCAATCTTTCCCCTTGAGTGGGTTGACTGCCAACTGTTTAAATGAAACGTCCAGCATTTGTAGATACAAGTTGCGCTGTTCGCGGCCCCAACGGTTTTGTGTGAAAATAGCGATCTCTTTCAGATCTGCCTTCGCCCTGTTTGTGAGGGTAAAAGTGGGCATCAGTTAAAATTTTCGCCGTCAAGCTCAGCAAGTAAGCCCTTGAGCGAATAATCGGAGGTGCCGCTTTCTTCACCCTCAATAAGTGCCCGCCTCAACAAGGACAGTTTGGTTTCCCGTTCTTCCAACAGTCGCAGACCGGCACGGATTGTTTCGCTTGCTGAGCCAAAACGACCTTGAATAACCTGCTGAGAAATGAAGTTTTCGTAGTGTTTGCCAAGAGTAACACTGGTATTTTTTCGCATGATTTTACCTCCATTGATGCTATTGTGATATTAGCATATAATATTTATTGGTATTGATCAACGGATAATAAAATATTGCGAAAGAACAGTGGAGTCGGCATGGGAATTCCGCGAACTTAAAGGGGTCTGACTGAGCTAGCCCTGTTTTCACGGACACCAAGATAAGGGTAATATGCCCGAGGAGGTGTTCGATGGAAAAAAGAAAAAAATTTACCAAGGAGTTTAGGGGGACGAAGGGGACGCTGCCGGCTTGAGGGCATCGCGCCCGGCAGCGGCTGAAAACAGCGCGGCCGTCTACAGAAAAACCCGGTAATCCGCGCCCAGCACCTTGGCCAGAGCCCTGGCCCGCTCCTTGCCGATGGGCCGCTTGCCGTTTTCCATTTCAGAGATGTGCCGCTGGGGAATGCCGGTCGCCTCGGCAAGCTGGGCCTGGGTGAGATTTTCGCGGGTGCGATACCCCCGCAGGGCGACAGCCCATTCCGGTTGGCCGGCGAAGTGCTTGTGGAAAAAATCCTCGACCGGGATGGCTCCTTCTTCCCCCTCGTCCGGCTCGATGGATGCAGCATACCGCTTGATCCGTTCCACATTCGCCGGGAGTTCTGGGGGACAGTATACTGAACTATAGCGGCAAGGCCGGCCATAAGTGGGGCCAGCCGAGAGAAAAAAATAACCCGGCCAAAGGCAAGGGAGGCAAAGGATTGCGGATATCCTCCTGTAAGAAGCCAAAAAAAATCTGGTTTGCCTCTCCCATTCCTGGTACCCTCTTCGAAAGTTCTAAAGCATTTCTCTGTTTTTCCGAGGAGATAGTTTTACGCGCCCTTGTGGTTGTAGCGGGTGCGAGCACTGCTTGATCGCCGGACCGCAAACGAGAGGGGGCCTCTGCTGCATGGATAAAGAGATACATTTTATTGTGACCGGCGAACGGGGGCAAATCCGTTCGTTTGCTGTATCCAGAAAGGCCCTGAAGATTGTGTTCGGATTCTGTTGTTTTCTCGTCCTTGGCAGCGGGTTCGGTTGGTTTTCTTCCGTGGAAAATTTTGCTCTGCGCCAGCGGCTTACCTCCGTGCAAAAAGATCTGGCCGTCACCGTCGCCTTGAACACCAGCATGCTGGCGCGGACAGCCAAGCAGGAGCAGGCCCAGCAGGCCCAGCTGAACGCCGCCCTGACCGACCTGAAACACAAGAGCAAGGTTATCGAATCGGTTCTCGCTTCGGTGGGCGTGAATCTTGAGGTGCGTGAGAGCAAGAAAGGCGCGGGTGGACCGTTTACCCGGAGACCGCATGATTCTTACGAACGCCTTACCCTCAAGGTGGACCATTACCTGGACACCATCCAGTCCGTGCCTCTGGGCGCGCCTGTCCGGGGCACCATTACCTCCAGGTTCGGAGGGCGGCTTGATCCCATTAACGGACAACCGGCCTTCCACAGCGGGGTTGATATCAGAAACAATTCCGGCGCCAAAATCACGGCCCCGGGGGATGGTGTAGTCGTTGCCAACGGCTATGATAAAGGCCATGGCAATTTTATCGCCATCAATCACGGCAACAGATTCCAGACCCGTTATTTCCATCTCCTGCGGGATTTTGTCAAATCGGGCGACACCGTGACCAGAGGGCAGGTCATAGGGCTGGTGGGCAACACGGGGAGAAGCACCGGGTCCCATCTGCATTACGAAATCAGATACCGGGACAAGTTGATCGACCCGGTCAAATTTATTCAGGTGAATTCCCGCGCTGCCGCAGTGTCGGCCAAATAGGCCGCGGCAACGGACCAATGATGCAGCTCCGGGCTCTTCGGCCCGAGTGACCATTTTAAGAAATCCGACCTAGGTGATTGGCATGGGTTTTTTTAACAAGCAGGGCATCGGTGAGACAAAATCGGAAACGATCACCAGCGTGATCGCCGCGGACATGCAGCTGGTCGGGGATATCTCCTTTAAAGGCAAGCTGCGGCTTGACGGCAAGGCTAACGGCAATATCCGCGGCGAGTATCTCATCCTCGGGGAAACCGGGAGCATCTCCGGAGAGGTCGAGGTCAACACCTTTGTCTGCTCGGGCCGGGTCGAGGGCATTGTCAATGTCAAGAAGCTCTATGTGGTGAAAAGCGGCTTTATCGAGGGCAAGGTCGAGACCATGGATCTGGCGGTGGAGTCCGGCGCCGTGCTCAACGGGGAAATAAAATCCCGGAGCCAGGAGTTGCGGCTGGTGCCCGGCTCGGCTGCCCCGGAAGCCGCGGATTGGGAAGAGATGAAAGAAGCCGCCTCTCAAACCCCGGCCAAAAAGAAGGCGGGCGGCGTCAAGTAATCAGCAAGCAAGATTTTTATGTTTGACCGCCGCCATCCGAATCTCGCATGGCGGCTTTTTTTTATCTGCTTGTCAAACAATTTCGGCAGTCTCTCCGGTGCTCGGCTGCGTGCCAATGTGAGTTCTCTTCCCCCCCCATTTGTCCTGCCGCGCCTCGCAGACGGGGGCGGAAAAAGACGCGGGAACTGTTTGAGGGCGAAGCCCGAGTTTTTCCGCGTCCCGCCCTCGGCGAGAAGTAAGGGGAGCCCGCAGGGCCAGGACTGGCTGGGGTGCCTTTTTCTTGTTTCTTCTTTTGGGCACGCAAAAGAAGAAAGAG
>DASWIU010000072.1:0-6985 GCA_036397515.1 Desulfurivibrionaceae bacterium
GCCGCACCCCGCGGCAATATTTTGGACCGCAACGGCGAGCCGATCATCACCAACCGCCCCCGTTTCAATGTGGTCTGGAGCCGAGAAGACGCGCCCAACCCCGATGCGGTCATCAAGGATCTCGCCAGGATTCTCAACGAAGATATCTCTGTCCTGTTGGAAAGAATCCGGGCCGCCACCGAAAATCCCCGCTACATGCCCACCCGGCTCAAGGAGGACATCGACTGGGAAACCCTGGTCGCCATCGAGAACAGACATCTCTCGCTTCCCGGAGTCCACATCGAGGTCATGCCTTCCCGCGACTATCTCTACGGGGACTTTGCCTCCCATCTCATGGGCTACCTTGGCGAAATAAGTCCGGCCGAATTGGAGGAAAAACGCTACGCCAAATACCAAAGCGGCGATCAGGTCGGCAAACAGGGGATTGAAAAGGTCTTTGAAGAATTTCTCAAGGGGGAAAAGGGCCGCAACTACCTGGAGGTTGACGTCCACGGCCTTGAACAGCGCCAGATGCAGCTACAGGAACCCTTGCCAGGCAACGACCTGCACCTGACCCTCGACATCGAGCTGCAACGCGTGGCGGAAGAAGCCATGGGAGACAAGGCCGGAGCCGTGGTGGTCATGGAGGTGAACACCGGCAATCTCCTGGTCATGTGCAGCACCCCGCCGCTGCATCTCCAGGAATTTGTCGGCGGCATTTCGACCTCTGCCTGGAACAGGCTACTCAACGACCCGCTCAACCCCTTGCTCAACAAAATCATCCAGGGGCAATATCCGCCCGGCTCCACCTTCAAGATCATCACCGCCCTGGCGGCTATCTCCGAAGGAGTTATCACCCCGGATGCCACCTTCTTCTGCGGCGGCTCCCTGAACTTCGGCAACCGGCGGTACGGCTGCTGGAAGAGAGGCGGCCACGGGAACGTGGATTTCCACCGGGCCCTGGTCGAATCATGCGATGTTTATTTTTATTCGGTTGGAATGCGGCTGGGGGTCGATAATATTGCCAAGTACGCCCACAGCCTGGGGTTGGGCAAGAAAACCGGCATCGCGCTCGAACATGAGAAAGGCGGGATGATTCCTTCAACCGCCTGGAAACAGCGACGTTACAAGGAAAAATGGCAGGAAGGAGAAACCCTCTCGGTCGCCATCGGCCAGGGCTATGTGCTGACCACCCCCCTGCAGCTCTGCCGGACGACCGCCGCCGTGGTCAATGGCGGCATCCTTTACCGGCCCCAGATGGTGCATGGCATCACGGCTCCGGACGGCAAAATCCTCAAAACCTTTGCCCCGGTCAGCGAGGGCAAGATTCTCGGTTCCGCCCACTCCCTGGCGCTGATCAAGGACGCCCTGGTCGGGGTGGTGAACTCCCCGGGCGGCACCGCCAAGGTGGTGGCCCTTCCGGAGGTGCTCATCGGCGGCAAGACCGGCACCGCCCAGGTGGTGCGCCTCGCCCAGGTCGAGGGCCTGAGCGAGAAGGACATCCCCTACAAATACCGGGACCATGCCTGGTTTACCTCGTTTGCCCCCGCGGAAAAACCGGAGATCGCCGTAACCGTTCTGGTGGAGCATGGCCAGCACGGCGGTTCCGCGGCCGGCCCGGTGGCCAAGGCGGTGTTCAAACGATATTTTGAACTGAAAAACGGCACGAAAACGGCAAGCGAGGAAGCCCAGCCCCCGGTTGCCAAGGATGAAAAGGAAGAATAACATGGTACGCTTTGACCGCCGCCTGCTGCTGAATTTCGACTGGGTTCTGATCGGGTCCGTGCTTGTGGTCGCCCTCATCGGCCTGGCCAACATTTACAGCTCCACCCATCTCTACACCAATGTGGGCACCCCGCTCTACCTGAAGGAACTCACCTACTACCTCTTCGGTGCCGCCGTCGCCCTGCTCATCATCAGCATCGACTACCGGGTGCTGCTTACCCTGAATTACCCGTTGTATGTGGCGATGATCCTCCTGCTCCTTTTCGCTCTTTTCTTCGGCAAAACCGTCGGCGGATCCCAGCGCTGGATCGATCTCGGCTTTTTCCGGTTGCAGCCCTCGGAACCGGCCAAGCTCATCCTGGTGGTTACCCTGGCCAGCTATTATTACCGCAAGGAAACCGGGAAGGGCTTTACCCTGCTCGACCTGGCCGTCCCGGCCCTGCTGACCGGCCTGCCCTTTCTGCTCATCGCCAAACAGCCCGATCTCGGCACCGGACTTCTGCTGGTTTTCGTCTTTGCCTCGATGACCCTGTTTGTCAAGCTCCGTTGGACCACCCTGGCGACCCTCTTGTGCGTTGGCCTCTCGGCCATCCCCATCGCCTGGAAGTTCTTCCTCAAACCCTACCAGCGCCAGCGGGTTGCCACCTTTCTCAATCCGGAAAACGACCCCCTGGGCACGGGCTATCACATCATCCAATCAAAGATCGCCGTGGGCAGCGGCTTGATCTTCGGCAAGGGCTACCTGCAAGGAACCCAGGGCCAGCTCGATTTCCTGCCGGAGCGGCACACCGATTTCGCCTTTTCGGTCTGGGCCGAGGAGTGGGGCTTTTTCGGCTCTGCCCTGCTGATAATCTGCTACTTCTTCATGATCCTCTGGGGGCTGAACATCGCCATCTCCGCCAGGGATAAGTTCGGGGTGCTGCTTGCCTTTGGGGTGGTCTCGCTCATCTTCTGGCAGGCCTTCATCAACCTGGCCATGGTCATGGGCCTGCTTCCCGTGGTGGGAGTACCCCTGCCCCTTTTCAGCTACGGCGGCTCCTCGCTGCTCACCAACCTGACAGGCCTGGGTCTGCTGATGAATATCCGGATGCGCCGTTACATGGGCTCCAGCTGATCAGGGCTGTTACAGCCAGCCTTTTTGCCGACAGGAATCAGCGACCAGGGCACGCAATCCCCGGATGAACCCGGGATTGGTGTTCAGCGAGGCGGTGCGCTCAAGACGCAGCCCCAGCGACCCGGCCAGCTCCCGATACTGGATGTCGATCTCGTAGAGGGTCTCCACATGATCGGAGACAAAACTGATCGGCACCAGCAGGACGTTTTTCACTCCTGCCCCTGCCAATTGCCCCAGCATCTCCGGGGTGGAAGGGGCAAGCCACTCCACCGGCCCGCTCCGGCTCTGGAAACAGAGCCGCCCGGCAATCCCGGTGCTCTTCTCCACCGCCGCGATGGTCCGCTTGATCTGCTCCAGATAGGGATCACCCTCCCGGATAAAGGAAACCGGCAGACTGTGCGCACTGTAGACCAGCTGCGCCGGTTCGTTGCCAAAGCCCGCCATTCCTTCCCGAATACCTTGGGCCAGACACCCGACATACTCCGGCTGCTCCGGCCATTCCCGAATCTCGGCAAGCTCGAAACCCTGCCCGGAGGCAGCCACCGCCTTGCGCAGCGCCTCCAGGGATGAGCCGGTGGTGGCGCGGGAATAATGGGGATAGAGGGTCAGGGCCACAATCCGGCGCACCCCGGCCCGGGCAAATTCCGCCAGAGCCGTCTGAGCCCCCGGCTGCCAGTAACGCATGGCCATGCGCACCACGAAACGGCCGTCCGCGGCCAGGGCCGCTTCCAGCGCCCTGCCCTGCTCCCCGGTGATCCGCGTAAGCGGCGAGCCGCCGCCGATCAGGCCATAGGCCTCCCGGCTTTTCGGCGCCCGCTTGGCAGCGATCCTTTTGGCGATGAATTTTTGCAAGAAGGGAAAAGGGGAAAGCCGGATGATCTCGCGATCGGAGAAGAGATTGATCAGGAAGGGTTCCACCTCGGCCAGGGTTTCAGGCCCGCCGAGATTGAGGAGAAGGACGCCGACGGCTTCACTCATGCCCCAAACTCCTCCAACAGGAACAGATCCCCGCGCAGTCGTTCCCCCAGCTCCTCCGGGGGAAAATCAAGCTCCGCGAAAAGCAGCGCTTCAATGGCATGAGCCTGGACAAAGTTCTCTCTGATTTTGGCGTGCAGTCTCTTATCCCCGTTGCCGTAGCGGTGGATGATATAGTCGAGCCGCGCCTCCAGGGTGACCACCTCGTTGTGGAGCACCCGCTTATCCGCGTAATAGACGATTTCCTTTTCCGTGCAGCACTGCGCCGGCACCCCGCCTTTCAGGACCACATGCTCGGCCACGATCTCGGCCAGCTCGGCAAACCCGTGCCGCAAGCAGATTTCCCGGCCCATTTCATCGTGCCGTAACTCCGTTTCCAGGCTGGCGGTCTTGGCAATATCGTGCAGCAGGGCGGAGCTGACGATGAGCTCCAGGGAAAGGCCATGCCCGGCCCGGCTCAACCCCTGGCCGAGGAGCCCGGCCACCCGGCCGACCATCAGGGAATGGGCCCGGATATTGGGCAGCATCGCATACTGCTCCATCAGCGCGAGGCACTGGGCAATGGAGGGAATCACTTGACTCAGCCTTTTCTGCTCAGCCGGTGCACCGCCTCGACAAAAAACCTGGCCTGCTCCGGTGGAATCTCCGGGACGATGCCGTGGCCGAGATTGAAGATATGGCCCCGCGCACCCTTGGCCTGATCGAGGATGTCCTGGATCAGCCGTTCCATCTTGGCCGGCGGCAGCAGCAGGGCAATGGGGTCCATGTTGCCCTGGAGCGATACTCGCTGTCCCACCACCTTCACCGCCTCGTCCAGGGGCAGTCGCCAGTCAAGGCCCAGCACGTCGGCCCCGCTTTCCAGCGACTGGGGCAGGAGGGTCGCTCCGTTGTTGGCAAAGTAGATGATCGGCACCGTGACCCCGCTCGCCTTGAGGGCCGCGATGATCCGCTGCACATACGGCAACGCGAACTCGGCAAAATCATTCGGCGCCAGCACCCCGACCCAGGAATCGAAGATCTGCAGGGCCTGGGCTCCGGCCGCGGCCTGGGCCTTGAGATACTCAATGGTGCAATCGGTGATCTTGTTGAGCAGATCGCGGTACAGCTCGGGATCGGTGTACATCATCTTCTTGGTCAAAAAGAAACCCTTGGACGAGCCGCCCTCGATGAGATAGGTGGCCAGGGTAAAGGGCGCGCCGGAAAAACCGATGAGCGGCACCCTCCCTGCCAGCTCGCGGCGCAGGATGCGGATGGTCTCCAGGACATAACCGAGCTCCGCCTCCGGGTCGGGCACATGCAGTTTTTCCATCCCAGCCCGGTCCCGGATCGGCTCCAAAAAAACCGGGCCCCGCTTCTCGTGGAACTCCAGGGGTGCGCCCATTTTTTCCAGCGGCACCAGGATGTCGGAGAAAAGGATGGCCGCATCGACCCCCAGGATATCCACGGGCTGGATGGTTACCTCCGCCGCGGCCTCCGGGGTCTTGCACATCTCCAGAAAGGTGTACTTGCTGCGGACCGCGTGGTACTCGGGCAGATAGCGGCCCGCCTGACGCATGAGCCACACCGGGGTATACTCAACCGCTTCTCCGCGGCAGGCCTTCAAAAAGGTATCGTTCATGGTTTGTTCTCTCCTGACTCCTGATTTCTCATTTTGAGCGGTATGTAGGTGCAGTAGGGCTCCTCGGCCATATAGTCGCCGGTCACCGCATAGGCCCTGGCCCGGCACCCCCCGCAGACATTGACATACTCGCAGACGCCGCAGCGCCCCTTGTAGGCCTTGAAATTGCGCAGATCCTGGAAAAGCTCCGACCTCTCCCAGATATCCTTGAAGGATTTCTCGCGGATATTGCCCGCCGCCATGGGGAAGTAGCTGCAGGGCAGCACATTGCCGTCCACATCGATCAGGGAGATGAGCTGGCCGGCCAGGCAGCCCTTGGAGCCGCCGGTGGAAAACTGCAGGGTCCGCCGCTGGTAGTCATCGCCCTGCTCCTTGGCCTGCTGGAGCACGACCCGGTAATAGTTGGGGGCGCAGGTGGGCCGGACCAGGATATCCTTTTCCCCCTTTTCCATGTCGTAATGCCAGACCAGGAGCTTCTCGTAATCCTCCGGGGCGATCAATTCGTCCATGATATCCTCGCCCCGGCCGGTGGGCACGATCATGAACATGTACCAGGCCGTGGCCCCGATCTCCTTGGCCAGCTGGTAAATCTTGGGGATCTCGTCCTGGTTGCGTTTGGTAAAGGAGGAATTGATCAGAAAGGAGATGGAGTTTTCCTTGAAGAGCCGGGCCGCGTTGAGGGTGCCGGCAAAGGCGCCGGGCTGGCAGCGGAAATCATCATGCACCTCGGCGCTGGCGCCGTCCAGGCTCAGGGACACCATCTTGATCCCGGCCGCCTTGATCTTGCCGCAGATCTCCTGGGTCACCAGGGTGCCGTTGGTGGCCAGGCACATCCGTAATCCCAGAGAGGTGCCATAGGTGGCGATCTCGAACACATCGGGCCGTAACAGGGGTTCACCCCCGGAAAGCACCACCACCGGCTTGGCGTAGGAGGCGATGTCATCGAGCACCCGCTTGGCCTCGTCCAGGGTGAAATCAGGGTGCCCTTTTGCCTCAAGCCCGGAGGAGGAGCGGCAATGCACGCACTTGAGATTGCAGCGTCTGGTGATCTCCCAGGCTATCCATTTCGGTTCAAATTCCATGGTTCTTCCTCACAACGTTGAATACAGCCACTCACCAGCACGTTGGGACAATATACCCAAAGCCGATAAAAGAACAAGCAGGGATTGGCAGGGGTGAGAGAAAATCATCATCGTTCGCCACGGTACCAAAAATCTCCACCGGCCTTGGCACTATTACTCCGGTGATTAAAGATGTAAACCGTCATTCCCGCGAAGGCGGGCATCCATAGGGATGGATGCCCGACGAAAGCATTCGGGCATGACGGATTTAATCGCCGGGGCAATATAACCGTTCATCCGTGCCGCAGATGCGTACCCCGGAGGGGCATAAACTCCAGAGGTCCGGCAAAGTGTGCTCTTGCCCATGAGCCGGCCGATGACAAAGCAGATGCGGTGCTGCTGAACGGTTACAGATAATCGGCCGCCACCGCGGCCAGCTCGCTCCGCTCGCTTTTGAGCAGGGTGATGTGGCCGTGGATCTTCTGCTGTTTCAGACGCTCCACCGCGTAGCTC